>NZ_JARESX010000005.1:0-188737 GCF_046026435.1 Paraburkholderia sp. RL17-381-BIF-C
GTCTTTTAGACCGGCGCGCCGGGGTGCCCGGCATGAATTGCGACGATCGGCCTCAGGTTACTGAGCGTGCCGTCGTCGCCGACATGGCCCGCGCACGACT
The DNA here is from genome assembly GCF_046026435.1 of Paraburkholderia sp. RL17-381-BIF-C. Taxonomy (NCBI): domain Bacteria; kingdom Pseudomonadati; phylum Pseudomonadota; class Betaproteobacteria; order Burkholderiales; family Burkholderiaceae; genus Paraburkholderia; species Paraburkholderia sp. RL17-381-BIF-C. Next base: position 101 of record NZ_JARESX010000005.1, read on the forward strand.
CTCGTTTCCCAAAAAAGGAGAAAAAACGATGCTTAAAAACACATGGTTGGCTGGTGCGGTATTGGCCGGATTGCTCGCGGTATCCGGCGTGGCGCAGGCCGCAAGCGTGTCGTTCGTCCAACCGGCGGACGGCGCGACGGTCAGCAATCCCGTCCACGTGGTGTTCGGCGTCGACGGCATGAAGATCGCGCCGGCCGGCACGATGACGGAAGGCACGGGGCACCATCATCTGCTGGTGGACGGCAAGCCGCTGCCCAAGGGCGAGGTCATCCCGGCAAACGATAAGTCACTGCACTTCGGCAAGGGCCAGACCGAGACCGATCTGACGCTGCCGCCAGGCGACCACACGTTGACGCTGCAATTCGGCGACGGCGCGCATCGTTCGTATGGTCCGGAATTGAGCAAGACCATCACCGTGCACGTGAAATAAGACGCCGCACGAGACGGCCGGGCGCGCGCCAACGCACTCCGGCCATGCCAGCCGGCTTCTTCGCCCGATGCAGCGGTTTTTTCGCGTCTGGCAAGCCGGCCATTCGGCCTATCTCTTCCGGCAGACAGGCAGCCGCCCGCGCGCCCGGTACAATGGGCAGTTCCGACTCATCGCTGTCTTCTCCAATTCTCCATGTCGCTTTACACCATTACCGGAGCCCAACTGGCCTTCGGTCACGTCGCGTTGCTCGATCACGCGGATTTCTCTCTCGAAGCGGGCGAGCGCGTCGGGCTGATCGGCCGCAATGGCGCGGGCAAGTCGTCGCTGCTGAAGATCGTCGCCGATCTGACCAAGCCTGACGACGGGCTCGTCACGCGCCAGCAGAATCTGACCACGGTTTATGTGCCGCAGGAGCCGGAGTTCGACACGGACGACACGGTATTCGACGCGGTCGCCGCCGGCCTCACGCACGCTCGCGCGCTGCTGGACGAATACGACGCGGTCGCCAACCAGCTCGCCGACGAGCCGGAAGGCGCCGAGCACGACGCGCTCATGGCGCGCATGAACACGCTGCAGTCGTCGCTGGACCATTCGGACGCCTGGAACTGGAGCACGCGGGTTTCGACCACGTTGCAGCAGATCGGCCTGAACGGCGAGGCGCGGGTGGGTTCGCTGTCGGGCGGCATGCAAAAGCGCGTCGCGCTGGCGCGCGCGCTGGTCGTGCAGCCCGACGTGCTGCTGCTCGACGAGCCGACCAACCACCTCGATTTCGACGGCATCCGCTGGCTCGAAGACCTGCTGGTCTCGCTGCGCGCGGGCCTGCTCTTCATTACCCACGACCGTGCGTTTCTCGACCGCGTCGCCACGCGCATCGTCGAGCTGGACCGCGGGCGTTTGCTGTCGTATCCGGGCAATTTCAGCGCTTACCAGACGAGGAAGGCGCAGCAGCTCGAAGTCGAACAGGTGGAAGCGGCCAAGTTCGACAAGCTGCTCGCGCAGGAAGAGGTATGGATTCGCAAGGGCGTCGAAGCGCGCCGCACGCGCAGCGTCGGCCGGATCGCGCGGCTCGTGGAGATGCGCAACCAGCGCGCGGAACGCCGCAACGTGCAGGGCAACGTCAAACTCGACGTCGGCCAGGGCGAGAAGTCCGGCAAGATCGTCGCCGAATTGACCGACGTGACCAAACGCTACGGTTCGCGCACGGTGGTCGACAACTTCACCGCCACGGTCATGCGCGGCGACAAGATCGGCTTTGTCGGCCCGAACGGCGCGGGCAAGACCACGCTGCTCAAGATAATCCTCGGTGAACTGGCTCCGGACGAAGGCACGGTGCGCATCGGCACGAATCTGCAGGTTGCGTATTTCGACCAGATGCGCGCGCAGCTCGATCTGGAAAAGAGCCTCGCCGATACCATCAGCCCGGGCAGCGAGTGGGTCGAAGTCAACGGCCAGAAGAAGCACGTCATGAGCTATCTGGGCGACTTCCTGTTCGCGCCGGAGCGCGCGCGTTCGCCGGTCAAGTCGCTGTCGGGCGGCGAGCGTAATCGCCTGCTGCTCGCGCGTCTGTTCGCGCGCCCGGCCAACGTGCTGGTGCTGGACGAACCGACCAACGACCTCGATATTCCCACGCTCGAACTGCTCGAAGAACTGCTCACGGAATACGACGGCACGGTGCTGCTCGTCAGCCACGATCGCGCGTTCCTCGACAACGTCGCGACCTCGGTGATCGCCTCGGAAGGCGGCGGCAAGTGGCGCGAGTACGTCGGCGGCTTTACCGACTGGCAGATCCAGCGCGATCGCTCGCAGCAGATGGCGCTGGAGGCGCAGAAAGAAGCCGGCAAGGAAGCGGGTAAAGACGCGGCGCCGGCCAAAGACAGTTCCGCGGGCCGCAATACGCAACGTGCCGCGAAGCTGTCGTTCAAGGAGCAGCGCGAACTGGAGGCGCTGCCGCAGAAGATCGCCGCGCTTGAAGCGGAGCAGAAAACGATCGGCGCGCAACTCGAAGACGGTTCCGTATTCGCCAAAGATGCGCAGGAAGGCACGCGCCTGACCGAACGCTACGCCGCGATCGACGAAGAACTGCTGATCGCGCTCGAGCGCTGGGACGAGCTGGAGAACCGGCGCAAGTGACGTGTGGGGGCGAGGCGGGACTGCGCGGCGTCACCGCCGCCCCTTATCCAGACGGCTATTCCCGCGTGTCGCGAATTGCCGCCCGGATCGAAATCAGTAAAATACCCCGCGAACAGGCTTCCCCGGCGTTCGCACCCGCGTCGACGTTGCCCGGCCTGAGGGCCGGCTTCGAGCGGCCGTCGAGCGCGTCAACCGGAAGCCAGGCGACAAAACAGCTTGCCCGCACCACGGGCACCCCACCTAACCCCATTGTTTCGTTTCGCTTTTTTTGAAAACTCAACGCATTGTCCACGGACCTGTCCACAGCTCCTGTGGACAACGATGAACCGACGCATCCGAGTCAACCATGTCTACGAAAAAGCCAAACGCCGCGTATAGCGAAGCGTCGATCAAGGTGTTGAAGGGTCTGGAGCCGGTCAAGCAACGGCCCGGTATGTACACCCGCACCGAGAATCCGCTGCACATCATCCAGGAAGTTATCGACAACGCGTCGGACGAGGCCCTCGGCGGCTACGGCCGGCAAATCACGGTCACGCTGCACGCCGACCATTCGGTCTCGGTCGAAGACGACGGCCGCGGCATTCCATTCGGCCTGCATCCGGAGGAAGGCGTGCCGGTCGTCGAAATCGTGTTCACGCGCCTGCATGCGGGCGGCAAGTTCGACAAGGCCGCCGGCGGCGCGTACACGTTCTCGGGCGGCTTGCACGGCGTCGGCGTGTCCGTCACCAATGCGCTGTCCACGCGCCTCGACGTGACCGTTTGGCGCGAGGGCAAGATTGCCGAACTGAGTTTCGCCAATGGCGACGTCGCCAAGGAGCTCGAAGTGCGCCCCGCGGCGAAGGGCGACAAGAAATCCGGCACGCGCGTCACCGCGTGGGCCAATGCGAAGTACTTCGATTCGCCGAACCTGCCGCTCGGCGAATTGCAGCGTCTGCTGCGCTCGAAAGCGGTGCTGTTGCCGGGCGTGGAAGTCACGCTGATCAACGAGAAAACCGGCGAACAGCAAAGCTGGAAATACGAAGACGGTCTGCGCGGCTATCTGCTCGAAGGCATGAACGGCAGCGATCTGCTGATTCCGCTGTTCGAGGGCGAGCGTTATGTCGAAAACTCGCGCGCGAGCGAAGAGACTTTCGCGGAAGGCGAGGGCGCCTCGTGGGTCGTCGCGTGGAGCGAAGAAGGCCCGCTCATGCGCGAGTCGTACGTCAACCTGATTCCGACGCCCGCGGGCGGCACGCATGAATCCGGCTTGCGCGACGGTCTGTTCCAGGCGGTGAAGAGCTTCGTCGAGTTGCATAACCTGCAGCCGAAGGGCGTCAAGCTGCTCGCTGAAGACGTGTTCGCGCGCGTGTCGTTCGTGCTGTCGGCGAAGGTGCTCGATCCGCAATTCCAAGGGCAGATCAAAGAACGCCTGAATAGCCGCGACGCGGTCAAGCTGGTGTCGTCGTTCGCGCGGCCGGCACTGGAGTTGTGGCTGAACCAGCACGTCGAGCACGGCAAGAAACTCGCGGACCTCGTCATCAAGCAGGCGCAGGCGCGCACACGTGCCGGGCAGAAGGTCGAGAAGCGCAAGAGCTCGGGCGTCGCCGTGTTGCCGGGCAAGCTGACCGATTGCGAATCGACGGAAATCGGCCGCAACGAACTGTTTCTCGTCGAGGGCGACTCCGCGGGCGGTTCCGCGAAGATGGGCCGCGACAAGGAATATCAAGCCATCCTGCCGCTGCGCGGCAAGGTGCTGAATACGTGGGAAACCGAGCGCGACCGGCTGTTCGCCAATAACGAAGTGCACGACATTTCGGTGGCGATCGGCGTCGATCCGCATAGCCCGGACGACAAGGTCGATCTGTCGAATCTGCGCTACGGCAAGATCTGCATTCTGTCGGACGCTGACGTGGACGGTTCGCACATCCAGGTGCTGCTGCTCACGCTGTTCTTCAAGCATTTCCCGCAGCTGATAGAGCGTGGTCACGTGTGCGTGGCGCGCCCGCCGCTGTTCCGGGTCGACGCTCCCGCGCGGGGCAAGAAGCCCGCGCAAAAGCTGTATGCGCTCGACGAAGGCGAACTCGAAGCGATTCTCGACAAGCTGCGCAAGGACGGCGTGCGCGACACGCAGTGGTCCATCAGCCGCTTCAAGGGTCTCGGCGAAATGAGCGCGGAGCAGTTGTGGGACACCACCATGAACCCCGATACGCGGCGCCTAACTCCTGTCGCGCTCGGCGAACTCGACTACGACGCCACGGTCGCGCGCATGACCATGTTGATGGGCAAGGGCGAAGCGGCGTCGCGGCGCAGCTGGCTGGAAGAAAAGGGCAACGAAGTGGAAGCGGATATCTGAGCGCCTTTTAAGGTGCACTCACTCCGCACGAAAACTTCACGCCAAACACGGATACGGAATCTAGATGGACGACGATAACACTCTCGACCTTTTCACCGAGCCGCCGCCCCCGGAAGGCGACTTTCTCACGCTCGGCAATTACGCGGAACGCGCGTACCTCGACTATGCGGTGAGCGTGGTCAAGGGCCGCGCGCTGCCGGATGTGTGCGACGGGCAAAAGCCGGTTCAGCGCCGCATCCTGTTCGCGATGAACGACATGGGCCTCTCCGACAACGCGAAGCCGGTCAAGTCGGCGCGCGTGGTCGGCGACGTGCTCGGCAAGTATCACCCGCACGGCGACCAGTCCGCGTACGACGCGCTGGTGCGCCTCGCGCAAGACTTCTCGATGCGCTATCCGCTGATCGACGGTCAGGGCAATTTCGGTTCGCGCGACGGCGACGGCGCGGCGGCCATGCGGTACACCGAAGCGCGCCTCACGCCGATCTCGAAACTGCTGCTCGATGAGATCAATCAGGGCACGGTCGATTTCATGCCTAACTACGACGGCTCGTCCGAGGAGCCGAGGCTGTTGCCGGCCCGCTTGCCGTTCGTGTTGCTGAACGGCGCGTCGGGCATCGCGGTGGGTTTGGCCACGGAAATTCCGTCGCACAATCTGCGCGAGGTGGCGGCTGCAACGGTTGCGATGATCCGCAATCCGAAGATTTCGCACGCGGAATTGATGCAGCACATCGCCGGGCCGGACTTCCCGGGCGGCGGTCAGATCATTTCGAGCGACACCGAAATTTCCGCCGCGTACGAAAGCGGCCGCGGCAGCCTGAAGGTGCGGGCGCGCTGGAAGATCGAAGAACTCGCGCGCGGCCAGTGGCAACTGGTGATCACCGAATTGCCACCGAATACCGCGGCGCAGAAAGTGCTCGAAGAAATCGAAGAGCAGACCAACCCGAAGATCAAGCTCGGCAAGAAGGCGCTCACCCCCGAACAGCTGCAAACCAAGCAGACCATGCTGGCGCTGCTCGATGCCGTGCGTGACGAGTCCGGCCGGGACGCACCCGTGCGCCTCGTGTTCGAACCGAAGTCGAGCCGCATCGACCAGACAGATTTCGTCAACACGCTGCTCGCGCATACGAGCCTCGAATCGAACGCGTCGCTCAATATGGTCATGGTCGGCGGCGACGGCCGGCCGCGTCAGAAGGGCTTGAGCGAAATCCTGCACGAGTGGATCGCGTTCCGTTTCGCGACGGTGACGCGCCGCACGCGTCATCGTTTGACGAAGGTCGACGACCGGATTCACATCCTCGAAGGCCGGATGATCGTCTTTTTGAATATCGACGAAGTCATCCGCATCATTCGCGAGTCGGACGAGCCGAAGGTCGCGTTGATGGCCGCGTTCGGCTTGTCCGATCGCCAGGCCGAAGACATTCTTGAAATCCGCCTGCGTCAGTTGGCGCGGCTCGAGAAGATCAAGATCGAGAAGGAGCTGGCAGAACTGCGCGACGAGAAGGCCAAGCTGGAAGAACTGCTCGGCAGCGAATCGGCAATGAAGCGCCTGCTCATCAAGGAAATCGAGGGCGACGCCAAGCAATACGGCGACGAGCGCCGCACGCTCATCCAGCAGGAAAAGCGCGCAACGTTCGAAGCACGCGTGGTCGACGAACCGGTCACGGTGGTGGTGTCGCAGAAGGGCTGGGTGCGCGCGCTGAAGGGCCACGGGCTCGACGCGGCGGGCTTTACCTTCAAGGCCGGCGACGGGCTGTACGCGGCCTTCCAGTGCCGCACGCCGGACACGCTGGTCGCGTGGGGCAGCAACGGCCGCGTCTATTCGGTTGCGGTCGCCACGCTGCCGGGCGGCCGCGGTGACGGCGTGCCGGTCACGTCGCTGATCGAACTGGAGTCGGGCAGCCATCTAATGCATTACTACGCGGCGTCCGCGGATCAGGCGTTGCTGCTCGCTTCGAGCAACGGCTTCGGCTTCATCGCCAAGGTCGGCGACATGGTGAGCCGCGTGAAGGCCGGCAAGTCGTTCATGACGATCGACGCGGGCGCCGCACCGCTCGCGCCGATGCCGATGCTGCCGGATGCGACGCACATTGCGTGTCTTTCCTCGGGCGGGCGCCTGCTGGTGTTCGGCCTTGACGAGATGAAGACGCTCTCCGGCGGCGGTCGCGGCGTCACCTTGATGGCGCTCGACGACAATGAAACGCTCGCGCAGGCGCTCGCCATCAACAACGCGGGTGTCGTGTTGATCGGCACGCGCCGTGGCGGCCGCGTGGATGAAGAAAAGGTGAGCGGCGCGGCGCTCGCGCCGCATATCGGCAAGCGGGCGCGCAAGGGCCGCACGCCCGAGAGCAAGATGAAGCTCGAAGGCATGCGTCCGGTGCTGGCCGTTTAACAAAGCTTGACGCAGGAACACGGCGAGCGTCTGCTAGCATGCGAGGCGCTTGTCGTGCGCAGTATCAAATCGGGGTGCAGCCTGGCCATTGCGGTGGACTGCTGCGATAACAACTACAACACGACGTGAAAGCCACGAGTGCAGCGGAACTGCGTGCGGACTGCGTGGTCGAATGGGCTCTCAAGAAAACGCCGGGTCGTCGCGCGTTTTCCGCCCCGTAGAAGGTCCCGTTGGGGGAATTGCTTTCGCCCGGGGGCCTGGCGCGAGGCGCCGGGTTTGAGCGCATTTCATTTAATAGCCGCTGCTAATAGCACTCTGCACAAGCGGTGTGGCGTCGTCGGGAGAGGAAAACAACATGAACAAGGCTATCGAACTCGCGCTCTTTCTACATCTGCTCGCGGTTGCGGTGTGGGTAGGTGGAATGGTGTTCGCCCATTTCTGTCTGCGTCCGGCGATTGCCGATCTCTCGCCTCAATTACGCTTGCCTCTGTGGGAGTCGGTGTTCGGCCGCTTCTTCAATTGGGTCGCCGCGTCAGTGCTGGTGATTCTCCTCACCGGCGGATTTCTGCTCATGCAATTCGGCGGCGGCCATGCCACCTGGCCGCTGCATGCCATGGCGGGTCTCGGCATCGTGATGATGCTGATCTTTGGGCACATTCGGTTTGCCGTGTTCCCGCGCATCCGTCGCGCGGTGCAGGCGCAAAAATGGCCGGATGGCGCGCGGGCCGTCGGCACGATCCGTCGTCTGGTGCTGATCAATATCGTGCTCGGCGTGGTGACGATCGGCGTTGCGGTGCTCTCGCGCGGCTTCTGAACCCGCTACGCTATTTGAAAGCCGCTAGCCGCTAGCCGCTAGCCGCGCAGCGACACTGCCGCGCAGCTAGCGGCCATCAAGCGCGGCCTTCTCCACGCACGCCACCGTCTAGATCAGCTCGCCATACGCGAGCCACAACCCGCACACCGCCGCTACCGTCCCGTACACCACGTACACCGGCACCTTCAGCTTCGCGAAGCACATGCCGGAGAACAGCGCGGTCATCAGATAAACCGGGCTGAACGGCACATGCCCGGCAATGCGAAGCACGGCCACCGCGAGAAACGCGGTAGTAACCGCGCGCAGCATCCGCATGCCGTGCTCGAATCGCGGATTGGCCTTCAACTGATGCAGATGCCGTTGCGCAAGCACGACGAGGCAACCCGACGGCACGAATAGCGCGAGCGTGGCAATCAGCGCACCCACCCAGCCATCCACCAGATAGCCGAAGAACGGCACCACGTTTAGGAGCGGCCCGGGCGATAACGGCGACAACGAGAACGCCAGTGTGAAGTCGTTATCGGAGACGCCGATCGCCGGCGTGACGAACAGCGTCTTGAGCACCGGCAACGCCGAGAAGCCACCGCCGAACAGGGTCATGCCGGCGCCGGCGAGCCGCGGCCACAACAGCGCCAGGTCATAGCGATGCGGCAGCGGCAGCGCGAACAGCACGAGGAATCCGCACAGGGCGGTCAGCATCTGCCAGTCGCCACGCGCCAACGAGACGACAAGAGGCGCGTTGCGAACCGGGCTCACCAGCCAGCCGGTGCCGAAGGCCGCGCCCAGCATGAGGACATACGCCGCCGGACTGTGCGCATAGAAGAGCGCCACGCAACCGAGCACCGTCGCGAGCCATTCGAGCTTGCCGCGCACCAGCGCGCGCGTCTGCTTGTACCAGGTGATCGCGATCAGCGTGGCCAGCACGACGCTGAAGTGATTGAGCAAGGTTTGCGAGGCGGCGGCGCGCACGAGCGGCGTGCGGTAGAAGATCGCGAACAGCGTCATCAGCATGAAGAAGGGCAGTACGCTGGCAATGCCCGCGATCCACGCGCCGGCGCGTCCACGCAGCGCATGCCCCAATTGCACGGCGACATTGCAGCCCACCGGGCCGGGCACCATCCAGGCGAGCGCGATCAGATCGGAGAACGCGACGCGCGAGAGGCGGCCTTTGCGCTCGACGTAATGGTTTTCGAGTTGCGCCATGAGGGCGAGGCCGCCCCATGACAACGCCGACAGGCCGAACACGACCCGGAACAGCGTCCATAGCGGTTCCCGTTCCCCTCGTCTGGCAGCATCCTGGCTCGTGGTCGTCTGCATGGCGCCGCAAGCGCCCGGCAGGCGGGCGCCGTCCTGTGAGATCTTCTTGGTGATTCGACGCGGCCGGTAGCGGCATCGCGCTGTGACCAGTACAGCGAGAATGTAGCGGGTTTGCGGCGTCGCGGGTAGATCATCCGCGACGACCCGTGTGGCCCGTGGCGTTCAGGTGCCGGTGCTGGACACGCTGGTGGTGCTGTCGGTTTCGTGCCCGGCGCGCCGGGCAGGGACGGTTAAACCGCAGACGCCGAAGCGCTCGAGCAGCGCCGGAATCGCGTCCACCGGCACGGGACGCGAGAACAGGAAGCCCTGCGCCTCGATATGGCCGAGCGCGGCGAGCCAGGCAATCTGCTCTTCGGTCTCCGTACCTTCGACCACCACCGTGAGCCCGAGCGAGCGTGCCAGGTTGACGATCGCGGTGACCATCACGCAGACGCTGCGGTCGCCTGGAATTGCCTGGATGAACGAACGGTCCACTTTCAGCGTGTCCACCGAGAAACGGTTCAGGTACGACAGCGACGAGTAGCCGGTGCCGAAATCGTCGAGCGCGATGCGCACGCCGAGGCGCTTCAACGCGAAGATTTTCTCCGAGACGAGTTCGGGATATTCCATCATCGCCGTTTCGGTGATTTCAAGTTCGAGGCGGCGCGCGGAAATGCCGCTTTCCTCGATGGCGTGCGAGATGGTTTCGTACAGGTCGCCGCGCCAGAATTGCACCGCCGAAATGTTCACCGCGAGCGACAGCGTGTCGTAGCCCTGTTGCTGCCACAGCGCAAGTTGACGGCAGGCGGTTTCGATCACGAAGTCGCCGATCGGCACGATGAGGCCGGTCGATTCGGCAACCGGAATGAACTCGTTGGCCGGAATCAAGCCGTGCTGCGGATGATTCCAGCGCACCAGCGCCTCGAAGCCGGTGATGCAGCGGCGCGTCAGATCGATCTTCGGCTGATAGGCGAGGAACAGTTGCCCTTCAGCGAGCGCCACGCGCAATTGCTGCTCCCACTTCATCAGATGATCGGCGCGATGCGACAGTTGCGGTGAGTAGAACTGATAGCAGTTCTTGCCCGCGTCTTTCGCGCTGTACATGGCGAGGTCCGCTTTTTTCAGCAGGTCGATCTCGCTTTCGTTGGCCACCGAGTAGAGCGCGATGCCGATGCTCGCATGCAGCACGAACGAACTGCCGCGAACTTCGAACGGTTTGTCGAACGCTTCGGCCGCGGCTTCGGCCAGCTTGACGGCGCGCTTCTCGACGTCCTCGCCCTTGATCACGACGACGAACTCGTCGCCGCCGATGCGGCTCAACGCGCCGCCGTCGGCCACCGCGGCGGCGAGCCGCGAGGCTGTCATTTGCAGCACGATGTCGCCGGCGTTGTGGCCGAGCGTGTCGTTGACGGTCTTGAAGTTGTCGAGGTCGATAAAGAGAATCGCGAGGTGGCCGAGATTGGCCGGCTGCGCGACGTCGTGCCGCAGGCTTTGCAGCGTCGCGTAGCGATTGCGCAAGCCGGTGAGCAGATCGTATTCGACGAGGTGAGTCATCTCGCGCTCGCGGCCGAGCAGCTTGCCGATCAGGCCGGTCGCCACGGCAAAGAAGCTCAGCATGGCGAGCGAGATGAAGCCCGCCATCAGCAGATAGACGTTGCGCGTGTGGTTGTAGTCGGCGAATTCTTCCGCTTGCGACAAGCCCACCAGTACACCGAGCGGATAGCCGTCGATATGCCGGTACGACACGATGCGCGTGACGTTGTCGATCGAATCGACGTAGGTGCCCGACACATGCTCCGAGGTCGGATAGGAGCCGCTTGCGGAGAAGGCGCCGCTCGCGGTGTCGGCGGTGCCGGTGCGCCGCGCGAGCACGGCGCCGTTGTCGGAGATCACCGCGATCACGCCTTCACGGCCAATCGCCGCGTTGTTATAAAAATCGCTCGTGAAATAGCTGGGGTCTTCGGAGACCACTACGACGCCCGCGAACGAGCCGTCCGGATGATTCAAACGCCGCGTCATCTGCAAAGTCCAGTGGCCGGACACACGGCCGAGCACGGGCTTGCTGATATACAACTGGTCGTCGTTCTCGTGTTCGTGGACCTTGAAGTGTTCGCGGTCGGACAGGTCGATGCGCTTGGGATTGAGTTCGGCCGTGTTGGCGATCAGCGTGCCGTGCTCGTCGATCAACGAAACTTGCACGAGCGTTTCGCTTTGCACGACGCCTTTTTCCACCGTGCTCGCGAGATCGAAATGATTCGGCGTTTTCTCGAACTCGAACTTGACGAAGCGGGTGATCTGGTCGACCTGGTGAATCGCCTTGACCGTGTGCTGTTCCAGTGCTGCGGAGAGAATCGCAGCAGAGGCCATGGCCTCACGATAAGTGGCTTCTTTCTCGACCGACAGACGCGCGAAGATCACCGTCCAAAGCAGGATCAGGACCAATATGCCGAGCGCGGGAATGGCGAGAAACGCGCGACGGCGCGACACCGCGGGGTCGCGGCGGGATTTGGCTTCGCGCTGGTCTGAGAAGCGGGATTGGCTCATCGGGCGGCCCGTGCCTGGGTACCGGCCGGTAACAAACGCGCGAGAATTGACTGCGCTAGATTCATGGGTGGCTGCATGGTGACCAAGGTGCCGGGACTGCTGCGCAGAATAAAGGAGCGTGGCGCCGTGCCTGACCATCCGCGGGTCATCGGGTACGTTTCGATATTACTTAATGCCACTGGATTAAGGAAGGGTCCGGGCATCGGGTATACGCGGGCGCGGCAAGCCGCCCCATGGGGCGAATCTGGCAGCCGGCGTGGACCGTCTTGAAGGCGCGGTGTGGCGGTCGTATTCGAGTATTTCATCGGCAATCGGCGCTCCGGCGCTTCGGCATTCAGGTGTGCCAGGCCTTTCCCCATGCACCGCGCATTCAATCGTGCGCACGATGCGGCATTCTGTGGTCGAGCGTGGCAAGGCTGGGTGAACCCCGGACTCGTTACGTTTGCGAGCCGGTGTCCATGTTCGCGCTACGCAAGTAGCGCGCCGGTCAGGGCAGGCGGAAGGTACCGTCGACGATCGTCACCGACGAACCGCCAACCCATGTCTTGCCGCGTTGCCGAAGGGGGCTTCCCTCGGGGCGTGCATCGTCGTAGTGCACGCACACCTGGCCGGCACGGCCTAGCGCGGTGCCTTGACGCACCGAATAATGCGCGCCGGGGCGCAACTGCTGGGCGCTCAGGAGGCCTGCGAGCGCCGCATTGGCGCTGCCGGTCACAGGGTCTTCACCCAGGCCGAAGCTGCCTCCGGACATCAGGCAGCGCACCTCGAAGGTGGCCGGGCCATCGGCCTCGTGCGGGCCATAGACGGCGAGCCCGTGGGTATTCACGGAACGCACGATCTCGGCGAGTGCGGCGGCATCGGGATCCAGCGCAAGGCACTCGCGCGCCGAATTGACGCGCACCACGAGCCACGGCGCGCCGTTGTCGACCGCGCAGGGTGCCGCGCTGAAATCGATCGCATCGCTACGCAAAGCCGCAGACAGCGCCGCGTAGCGATCCTCGCCAAGCGGCGTGACGCGCGCGGGCGGCGCGGCGAAGGCCCACGCGCCGTGCGGCTCGGACAGCGCCTCCAGTTCGACGAGCCCTACGCCGCACTGCTGCACGAGCTTGCCGGCCTGCTTCGGCGGATAGCCGCTTTCGAGCAACGCGTGCGCGGTGCCGAGCGTCGGATGACCGGCGAACGGCAATTCGCCATGCGTGGTGAAGATGCGCACACGATAGTCGGCGGCCGGGTCGGTGGGCTTCAACAGGAACGTTGTTTCCGACAGATTGGTCCAGTGGGCGATGGCCTGCATCTGATTCGCGTCGAGTGTGTCGGCGTCGAACACGACGGCAAGCGGATTGCCTTTGAATGGCACCGACGTGAATACGTCGACCTGTTTGAAACGGACAGTGTGAGCGGGCATGGGGCGCGGTCCGGCGAATCAAACGAATGAATAGGGTTGGCGGATTCTATCCGCTGACGGCGGAACGATCTACCTCACCACAAATGCAAAACGCGCCGCGGGTGGCTGACACCTCGCGACGCGTTTCGTTGCGCACTGCGCCGGGCGAACCGGCAGCCGTTGCGGGCCGCTCCTGCCATGCGGCTCGCGGGTTCGAGCGGGTTACTCCACTTCGGCGATCAGCTCGATCTCGACGCACGCGCCGAGCGGGATCTGCGCGACGCCGAATGCCGAGCGCGCATGCTTGCCACGTTCGCCGAACACATCGGCGATCAGTTCGGACGCGCCGTTGGTGACCAGATGCTGTTCGGTGAATTCGAGCGTCGAGTTGACGAGACTCATCAGCTTGACGATGCGCGTGACGCGGTTCAGGTCGCCCACATGCGCGTGCAGCGTGGCGAGCAGGTCGATGGCGATGGAACGCGCGGCGGCTTTGCCTTCCTCGGTGGTGAGGGTGGCGCCGAGCTTGCCGACCCATACCTTGCCGTCCTTCTTGGCGATATGCCCGGACAGATACACCGTGTTGCCGCTTTGCGCGCTCATCACATAGGCGGCTGCCGGCGCGCCTGCGCTCGGCAATTCGATGCCCAGTTGCTCGAGCTTGTCGTACACATTCGTTTGAGCCATGTTGTGTCCTTGATCAGTAGTGAAGTTCGGTTGACGCGAGGCGGGCGAAGACCGCGCTAAAAAACGCTCAGATCTTCGCGCGAATCAGCGCGGCGAGCCGCGACACGCCTTCGTCGATCTTGGCCGGCGGCACCGTGACGAACGACAGACGCAGCGTGTTGTGTTGCGCCTCGTTCGCGAAGAAGGGGCCGCCCGGCACGAACGCGACGTTCTGCGCGACCGCTTCTTCGAGCAGCTTCATGCTGTCGATCTGCGCGGGCAGATTCACCCACACGAACATGCCGCCTTCCGGGCGGTTCCAGCTGACACCTTCCGGCATGTAGCGTTCGAGCGCGGCCAGCATCGCCGCGCATTGATCGCGATAGAGTTCGCGAATGGTCGGCACGTGCGTGTCGAGAAAGCCGTCCTTGATCACTTCGTACACGATGCGCTGGGTGAAGCTCGGTGTGTGCAGGTCGGTGGCTTGCTTGGCTTGCACGAGTTTGAAGATCAGCTCTTCGGGCGCGATGATGTAGCCGACCCGCAGACCCGGCGCCAGCACCTTCGAGAACGAACCGAGGTGGACGATATGGTCCGGCGCCATCGACAGCATGGTGGGCAGCGGTTCGCCCGCGTAGTCGAGCGCGCCGTACGGATCGTCTTCAATGACCGGGAACGGCGCGGTCTTCGCGAACTCGGCGAGCGCGCGGCGGCGTTCGACCGGCAGGCGGCGGCCCGTCGGATTCTGGAAATTGGGCTGGGCGTACAACAGGCGCGCGCCGGCGGTCAGTTCGGGCGTGAGCGCTTCGGGGATGAGGCCCTGGTCGTCGGTCGGCACTTGCACGTAACGCGGCTCGTACATCGAGAACGATTGCAGCGCGCCGAGGTAGGTCGGCGTTTCCACCAGTACCGGGCTGTCCGGGCACACCAGCACTTTGCCGAGCAGGTCCAACGCCTGCTGGGAGCCGGTGGTGATCAGCACCTGGCTCGGGCGAATCTGTGCGCCGTTGACCGAATAGCGCTTCGCGATCCATTCGCGCAGCGGCAGGAAGCCTTCAGTCGCGCTGTATTGCAGCGCCGCGGCCGGCTCGTCGCGCAGAATGCGGTCGGCTGCCGCGCGCATGCGTTCGGCCGGGAAGGTAGCCGGCGAGGGTAAGCCACCCGCGAACGAAATGACTTCAGGCCGCTCCGTGACCTTCAGAATCTCGCGGATCGCCGAGCTCGTGAGCTTGCGTGCGCGTTCGGACAATTGCCACGTGGGGGCTTTCAAGTCGCTTTGGTCCATGGTCTCCTCTGCTGGTACTGGAACCGGTCAAAACTTCGATTATCGCGCGAGTCGGCGACCCGCGCGCGCTGCTTATTTAAGGGTCCGTAGACCGTCGGGTGTTTCAAACTCGGCGACGAGCGCCGGCGCGCCTTCCGTGGACTGCAACTCGATCAGGTGCGCCGCACCCAGCCACCGCAGTTGCGCCGCCACCGTCTCGGCTTGCGGATGCACGCCCTTCAGGGACTTCAGCGAAATGCCCGTTTCCGGCAGCACCGCCGACGGATGCCGCACCGTGTCCCACTGAATCAGCGAGGGCAGCACACCGTCGCCGACGCCTTGCCAGGCGGGGAATGCGCCGTCGTCGGGCACGGTCAGGCCCCAGGTGAAATCGCCGCGCGTCATCGGAATCACCGGAGCGATGCGCTGCGGATACTGCGCTTGCCACGTCGGGAGGTGTTTCGGCCGCTCGACCCGGGCGACCCAGTGCGACAGATATGGCCCGTTTTCGAGCCGCGCGTGCGTGGCCGGGTCGTCGAGGGCGAACAGGCGGGCGCGCGGCGCGTCGCCGCCTGCAGGCCCATTGTTCGGTGACGCGGCCAGCGGATCGATCGCGATCACTTCCAGATACACGCCGCCCCACAGGTTCAGCAGGCGGTTGTGCGTGCGCATCAACGGATGCGCGCCGCCGCCGGCCGGGGCGACGCCAAGCGTGTCGGCGACGTACTGCGTGCCCTCGTCGAGGGTGCGGGCGGAAATCACGAGGTGATCGAGGCGGAGCGGGTGAGCAGTCATGACGGATCGAGGAAACGGTTTCTGCGGTAAACCGGTACGTGCCGGGTGTGGCGGCGGCGTTGCCGGGGCCGTAAGCATAACCGTTTGCCGGATCGGCGGGCCATGCGGATGGCGTTTCGGCAGGGTTTTGCCGGATCACGCGTGGATCCCGGGATGGCTGTCTAAGCGCCGCCGGACTGCGTCCCATCCTTTGCTTATCTCAAATGTAGCGGCGCCCACCGGCACAGTAACGGTACAATCGATTCGATACTGTTCGGTACAGTTGGAGCCCGTTATGTCCGTCCCGCTTGCCCAGATTCCCGCCCCGCACGACACCGCGTCGCTGACGCTGGTGGAGCAGCTCGTCCAGTGGGCGCGCCGTCGTATCGAGGAACGCGTGTTCCGCCCGGGCATGCGCATGCCGTCGATCCGCAAGCTCGCGCTCGACAAGGGCGTGTCGCGTTTTACCGTGGTCGAGGCGTACGAACGGCTGGTGGCGCAGGGTTTTCTGGAGTCGCGGCGCGGTTCCGGGTTCTATGTGCGCGAGCGGCTGGCCGCCGCGGCCTCCGCCGAGATTCATCGGCTCGCCGAGGCGGCCCCCGCGCCCGCCACCATCGACGTGGTCTGGCTGCTGCGCAACATGCTGCACACCGGCGCACGTCCGGAGCGCAGTCCCGGCCTCGGTTATCTGCCGGCGCGCTGGCTCGACGGCGATCTGATCACCAACGCGCTGCGCACTCTCGGCCGGCAAAGCGGCGCGCAAATGCTCGGTATCGGTACGCCGCAGGGCTTCCTGCCGCTGCGTCAGCAGTTGCAGACGCGGCTGGAAGAGTTGGAGATCGGCGCTTCGCCGGATCAGATCGTGATGGTGTCCGGCATCACCCAGGCCATCGACCTGATCTCGCGCATCTACGTGAAACCCGGCGATGCGGTGATCGTCGGCGATCCGGCGTGGTTCCAGATGTTCGGGCGTTTCGCCTCGCAGGGCGCGCGGCTGGTCGGCATGCCGTACACGCCGGACGGCCCCGATCTCGATGCGCTCGAGTCGCTCGTGCAGACCTGGCGGCCGAAAATGCTGGTGATCAATTCGGTGCTGCAGAACCCCACCGGCACGTCGCTCACGGCGGCCCAGGCGTTCCGTATTCTGCGTCTTGCCGAAGCGTACGACTTCATCGTCGTCGAGGACGATATTTACGGCGATCTGTGTCCGCCGAGCTATCCCGGCACGCGGCTCGCGAGCCTCGACCAGTTGAAGCGCGTGATCTACCTCGGCAGTTTCTCGAAAACGCTTGCACCGAATCTGCGGGTCGGCTTCATTGCCTGCGCGCCTGAGGTGGCCATCGCGGTCAGCGACCAGAAGATGCTGGTCGGCATGACGAGCCCGGAACTGAACGAGCGTGTGCTATACAAGATTCTGACCGAAGGCCACTACCGGCGGCATGTCGAGCGCCTGCGCGTGCGGCTCGACGGCGTGCGCGAGAAGTCCGTGCGGATGCTGGAGAAGACCGGGCTGAAACTGTTCCTGACGCCGATGGCCGGCATGTTCCTGTGGGCCGACACGGGCGTCGATGCCGACGCGCTGGCGGCCGCCGGCCACGAAGCCGGCTTCCTGCTCACGCCCGGCAGCCTGTTCTCACCGCAGCAGTCGCCGACCACCTGGATGCGCTTCAATATCGCCAACTGCGGTGACCCGGAGCTGGCGACGTTTCTGTGCCGCTATCTCGACAGCGTGGCGCGGCGCGCCTCTTGAAACCGCGCCGGCTCGCCCCCAATTAGGCGGACGATCCGGCGTACCGCGGCTCGCGGCTCCGGTGGCCGGCCCACCGGCGGCCGGCGGCACGCCGGCGGGCAGCCCGCAACGAACGGCGCCGCGCCCGACTTGAACCCCATTCGCAACAGAGAGGAAGTCCGACCATGGCACAAGAAACCATGAGCTTTCAGGCAGAAGTGAAACAGCTTCTGCACCTGATGATCCATTCGCTGTACAGCAACAAGGAAATCTTTCTGCGCGAGCTGATTTCGAACGCGTCCGACGCGGCCGACAAGCTGCGCTTCGAAGCAATCGAAAACAGCGCGTTGTACGAGAACGATCCGAATCTGCGGATTCGCGTGTCATACGACAAGGCCGCACGCACCATCACGCTCGACGACAACGGCATTGGCATGAGCCGCGACGAAGCGATTGCCAACCTCGGCACGATCGCGCGCTCGGGCACGAAGGAATTCTTCGGCAAGCTCTCCGGCGACCAGCAGAAAGACGCGGCGCTGATCGGCCAGTTCGGCGTGGGCTTCTATTCGGGTTTTATCGTCGCGGACAAGATCACGGTCGAAACGCGCCGCGCCGGTTTGCCGGCCTCGGAAGGCGTGCGCTGGGAAAGCGCGGGCGAGGGCGATTTCGCGGTCGAGCAGATCGAGCGCGCCGCGCGCGGCACGACCATCACGCTGCATCTACGTGCCGATGAAGACGAACTGCTGTCGTCGCATCGTCTGAAATCGATCATCCAGAAGTATTCGGACCACGTCGCGTTGCCGATCCTCATGCAGAAGGAAGAGTGGGACGCGGAAAAGAGCGAGATGGTCACGAAGGACGAAGACGAGACCGTCAATCAGGCCAGCGCACTGTGGACGCGTGCGAAGAACGAGATCACCGACGAGCAGTACAAGCAGTTCTATCAGCACCTCTCGCACGACCATCAGGATCCGCTCACGTGGACGCATAACCGCGTCGAAGGCCGCAGCGAGTACACGCAATTGCTGTATGTGCCGACCCACGCGCCGTTCGACATGTTCAACCGCGATTATCGCGGAGGCCTCAAGCTGTACGTGAAGCGCGTGTTTATCATGGACGACGCCGAGCAACTGCTGCCGGCCTATCTGCGGTTCGTGAAGGGCGTGGTCGATTCGGCGGATCTGCCTCTGAACGTGTCGCGCGAAATCCTGCAGGAAAGCCGCGACGTGAAAGCGATCCGCGAAGGCGTGACCAAGCGCGCGCTGTCCATGCTCGAAGAGCTGGCCAATTCGGATAACGAGGCGGACAAGGAAAAGTACGCTGGTTTCTGGAAGGAATTCGGCCAGGTGCTGAAGGAAGGCATCGGCGAAGACTTCGCCAATCGCGAGCGGATCGCGAAGCTCGTGCGCTTTGCGTCGACGCATACGGACACGCCGGAGCAGACCGTATCGCT
Source organism: Paraburkholderia sp. RL17-381-BIF-C (assembly GCF_046026435.1). Lineage (NCBI taxonomy): Bacteria > Pseudomonadati > Pseudomonadota > Betaproteobacteria > Burkholderiales > Burkholderiaceae > Paraburkholderia > Paraburkholderia sp. RL17-381-BIF-C. Next base: position 19,306 of record NZ_JARESX010000005.1, read on the forward strand.
CGCCGACTACGTCGCGCGCATGAAGCCCGAGCAGACCAAGATCTACTACGTCACCGCCGACACCTGGCAAGCCGCTACCCACAGCCCGCACCTCGAAGTGTTCCGCAAGAAGGGCGTGGAAGTGCTGCTACTGACCGATCGCGTGGATGAATGGATCCTGTCGTTCCTGAACGAGTTCGAAGGCAAGCCGCTGCAAAGCGTGGCGCGTGGCGACCTCGACCTGGGCGCGTTGAACGACGAGGAAAAAGAGGCGCAGGAAAAGGTTGGCGAAGAGTTCAAGCCGCTCGTCGAAAAGATGAAGGAAGCGCTGAAGGACAAGGCCAAGGACGTGCGCCTCACGTTCCGCCTGACCGATTCGCCGTCTTGCCTCGTTGCCGACGACGGCGAAATGAGCGGCTACCTGCAACGCATGCTGAAGGCCGCGGGCCAGCAAGCGCCGTCGTTCCATCCGATTCTCGAAGTGAATCCGGAACACGCGCTAGTGAAGGGGCTGCATGCGGACAGCGCGAACTTCGGCGACTGGTGCCATCTGCTGTTCGATCAGGCCTTGCTCGCCGAAGGCGGCGCGCTGGAAGACCCGGCGAGCTTCGTGAAACGCACCAATGCGCTGCTGCTGGCGCGCGCGAGCCAGGCGTAAGACGAGCCTGATTCCGCGGCGTTGCAATAACGCTTGTGGTTGAAAAATGCGCTGCTTCGGCAGCGCATTTTTTTTATCCGGCGCGGCAACCTCAGGGCCGCTTCGGTGCTCTCAAGCCAGGGGCTTAACGCGCGGGAACCGCGGCCTCCACATGGCGTACTTGCGAGAGCACGCAGCCGGCCAATTCCTTTGCCTCGTGACACGCGGCATGATCGGCCAGCACTTTCGCCGCGAGACTGCCGATCGCCTTGCTGGTCTGTTTCGACGTGTGATGCTGCGCCAGTGCCGATCCCGCCAGTTCCTTTTCCAGTTGCGCGACACCCGCGCGCCGCAATACGACAGCGGCCAGATGAGCGATGCGGTCGGACGTTTCCTTCGATTTCGCAGTGTTCAAGTGTTGCTCCAAGTTGTGATGGGTTGATCTGATCGGCCGGTGGGGCTGTGCCCGGGCATCGGTCGAAATTAATTATGGTTAACTAAATAAATAGAAGCAATGGCATTAAATTGAGATTGGTTTGTGAGATGCCAATGCTCGGCTTTATCTTATGATCGCGCGATTTTTATTCGGAGGCTTAAAGGATTATTTGGCGATCTTTAAGCGCCGCTAGCACTAGATCTTATTTTTGCGACTACGCACTCGCCCGCGACAACCACGCTCCTCATTCCCATGCCCGATTCCGCCTTGGCCGTTCCTCTCGATTCCGTTCATCTCCTGTGGTCGATCCTGCGCGAGCAAGGTTTCGATGCCGCCGCGCGGCGCGCGGCCGAATTAGCCGCGGCAGGCGTTACGCCGCAATTGCATGCGGACCTGTGCGCGAGCGTGGCGCATTTCGAAGCGGCGTATCACAGCGCGTCGCAGGCGCAAGCGTGCGCGAACGGGGCGCGCCATGCCCGGCTCGCGCTGTTTGCCGACGCGCTCGGTCAGGCCGAGGCGGCGCAGCGTCACAGCGAGTTGGCGGTGGCCGCACAGCCGCTCGAGGCGACGCTCGACTGGGTGGCCTGGCTGATCGATGAATGCGGCGCGCCGTCGGCGGCTGTACCCATGCTGCGTGTCTATGAGCGTCGAGCGCCGCGGGACGCGCGCGCGCCGTGGTGTTTGTCGATCGCGTTGGCCGCACTGCCCGGGGCGGACGCGCGAGCCGAGCGGCGCGCGGCCCTGCTGCGGGCCTATGCGCTCGACCCCGCGCTCGATCCGGCCTTGCCGTTGCAACTCGCGTTGGCGTTTCGCGAGATTCGCGACTGGCCGGTGGTCGAGCGCGTCTGCCGCGAGAGTCTCGCGCGTCATCCCGGCGATGCGGAAGTGGCGTGGCAACTCAGTCACGCTCAATGGCAGTGCGACGACCCGGCAGCGGCGGAAGCCACCATGCGCGCCGTGGAAGCCGCCGCGCCTGGCAATGCGGACGTGCTGGCGGCAATCGGCATGTATCTCGGCGAGCAGGCGCGCTATGAAGAGAGCGAAGCGGCGCTGCATGCGGCGCTCGCGCTCGATCCGTCGGCGGTGCAGGCCGCGGTCGATCTCGCCGATCTCGAACTGCGGCGCGGCGCCTGGTCGAGCGCGTGGCCGCGTTTCGAGGCGCGTCTTGCGCGCGAAGACCGCGAACAGAACAACGTCGTCAGTCTGATGGCCCGCTTGTGCCCGCGCTGGCGTGGTGAAGCGCTCGGCGGCAAGACGCTGGTGGTCCACAGCGAGCAGGGCAGCGGCGACGACATCCAGATGGTCCGCTTCATTCCGTTCATGGCCGCTCGCGTTCGCGACGAGGGCGGCCGGCTGGTGCTCGCCGTGCGTCGTGCGTTGCAACCGCTGTTTGCGCGTTTCTACGCCGATTGCGTGTCGATAGAAGACGGACCGCTCGGCTCGCCAGACTACGCGTTGCCGATGATGAGCCTGCCGCTCGTGCTTGGCCTCCATCCGGAGCAGATCCGCGGCACGCCGTACCTGCGGGCCGATGCAGCGAAGGTGACGGCGTGGCGCGAACGGGTCGGCGCACGCGCGCCCGAGGCGAAGTGGCAAATCGGCCTCGTCTGGTCCGGGAGCCCGACGCATCGGCGCGACGCCAAACGGTCGATCCCGCTTGCGGCATTGGCACCGCTGCTGGCGCTGCCCGATGTCGTATTCCATCCGCTCACGCCCGCACGCCGTGCCGATGTGACGGCGCTCGCCGCGCAGGGTTATCACCTGTGCGACCTGACCGATGGCTACGAGCACGGTTTTGATGACGTGGCCGCCCATCTTGCCGCGCTGGACGCGCTGGTAACGATCGACAGCGCGCCATTGCATCTCGGCGGCGCATTAGGGCATCGCGTAGTGGCGATGCTGGATCACGTCTCGCACTGGTCGTGGGGCACGCAGGAGTCGCAGTTCTGGTACGACTCCGTCGATCTGTTCCGGCAGCCGCAGCCTGCACAGTGGGCGCCGGTGGTCGAGCGGGTGGCGGCGCATCTTGCGGCCATGATGTCACCGGACCAGAAAGCCTAAGCGGCGCAGGCCATTGCAGATAAGCAATTCACGCAACCGATTGATCGATGTTGATGCACGAAACAGATTTACTACTCAGCACTTCCTTCTCCGACGATGTCGCCGCAATCACCGCACATGCCGACGCCTGCTTCGCCGCAGGGCGTCATCTCGAAGCGATAGCCGACTACCAGCGGGTCCTCGCAGAACAACCGCAAAACGTACACGCGCTCCACCGTCTCGGCCTCGCATCTTTCCGCGTCGATCAAACTGAGCGGTCGCGCGAGTATCTCGATCTGGCATTGAACCTCGCGCCTGAGCGCGCGGATATCTGGGAGCACCGCGGCTTGATCGCCGCGCTGGGCGGCGAGCTGATCGCGGCCGAAGCGTTCTACCATCGCGCCATGAGCCTGGGTGGCGGCACCGCGAGCCTGCATCGCAATCTGGCCGACTGCCTGAAGCTTTCGATGCGACTCGCCGAAGCACGCGGGCACTACCTCGAAGCGCTCGAACTCGAGCCGGCATTGCATCATGCGGTGCGCGCGCTGGCGCGAATCAGCACGCAACTCGAAGGTCATCAGCACGCAGCGGACTACTGGCTGCGTGCCTGGCGGCTCGACTCGACGCATCTGCCCGACGCGCTCGAATTGATTGCGGCTCTGTGGCAAGCGCAGCGCGGCGACGCGATCGACGGCGTGATCGCCGAGTTGCGCACGCGTTTCGCGGCGGACGCATTCGCGCTGCAACAGGTGGCTTACACGCTGAATGGCGTAGAGCGTTTCAGAGACGCGATCAGCGTCGCCATTCAGGGCATCGGCGTCGATCCGTATAACGGCTGGCTGCATCACAACGCGTCGTTTGCGTTCAACATGCTGGGCGAGTTCCCGGCTATGCATGCGCATGCTGTCGAAGCCGCGCGGCTGATGCCCGATCATCCGCTGATGCAATTCAATCTGGCTGCTGCGCAATTGCGCGCGGGCGACTTTAAAAACGGCTGGAAGCAATACCGATGGCATGAGGCGTTGCCGGAAAATCGCGATCTGGCTCGCCCGGATTTTCCAGAGTGGCGAGGTGAGCCGGTGGCGGGTCGCCGCTTTCTGCTCGTTGGCGAGCAGGGGCTTGGCGATCAATTGCAGTTCTTGCGCATGGCCGACTGGTTGCATCGTCTTGGCGCGCAAGTGGATGTCTGGGTCGAGGTTCCGCTGGGCGAAGTCGCGCGTCTCGCGGCGGGCGTGCATGCCGCGTGGACCACCGCGCCGCCCGGACCGTACGACTACTGGTGCCGCATGCTCAGAATGCCGGAACCCATGAATCTCGATTTGCCGATGTTGCCGCTCGCCACATCTTATCTGCGTGCATCGCCGGCCCAGGCGCAGCGTTGGCGGAACCGCCTCGACGCCCTTGCGCCGGTCGGTGCGTGCGGCCCGTCTGCAAAGCGCGTCGGCATTGTCTGGGCCGGCAATCCGGCGTACGGGCTCGATCGCTACCGGTCCATTCCGTTGCCGCAATGGCTGCCGGCGCTGGAGCAAACCGGCGTGAGCTGGTTTTCGCTGCAAAAGGGCGAGGCGCAAAACGAGGCGGTGACGTGGCGCACGGATCTCGGCATGCACAGGCTTGGGCCCGAGATCGGCACGTTCGCCGATACGCTCGCGATCGTGCAGTCGCTCGATCTGGTCATCACGGTGGACACCGCGGTTGCCCATCTGGCCGGTGCGTGCGGCACGCCGGTCTGGGTGCTGGTGCCGACCTTCACGGACTGGCGCTGGATGACGGAGCGTGAAGACAGTCCGTGGTATCCGTCGGCGCGTCTGTTCAGGCAGCGCGAGTTGGGACGGTGGGATACGGTGCTCGATGAAGTCGCGCGAGCATTGCGCGATTTTGTCGCTACCCGAGAGCGCGGCGCGTTCTGGCGCGAGCAGGGCGGCGAAAAAGCGGAATGATCCGAAATCCGCAATCCAGTCGAAGTGCTTCGCGACCCGCGTCGTAAAAGATGGAATCCTGTGGAGGAAAGAGCGTGCGCGGCGGGGAAGGGTCCGACCGCCGCGCCGTTATAATCCGACACCATGTCTATCCGTTTCGTTGCCGCCGACGCCCGCTGGCGCGTCGCTCCCTTGCCCGGCTTGAGCGCCGCGCAGAAAGACTGGTTGACCCGTGGTGGTTCACTGACCGCGCATCTGCGTGCGCTCGGCGCTGTCGAGGTACGCGTGACGCATGAGGGCGTCGCGCTGCCGTGGGCCGACGAGAGCGCCGCGCTCGGTCTCGCGCCGCGCGCGCCGGTGTGGGTACGCGAAGTCATGCTCGCGGTCGACGGCGTGCCGTTCGTGGCGGCGCACAGCATCGCGCCGCTCGCCGCGAGCGCCGGCGTCTGGCAAGCCATGCGGCGCTTGCGCACCCGGCCGCTGGCCGAGTTGCTGTATAGCGACAGCAGCGTGGCGCGTTCGTCGCTGGTGAGCCGCAGATTGACTGCGCGGCATCCGCTCTATCGCCTCGCGGCGCGCGCGGTCGAAGGCTTGCCGCCGCACGCGCTGGTCGCGCGCCGCTCGGTGTTCGAGCGCCACGGCACGCCGTTGATGGTGACCGAATGCATGCTGCCGGCGCTATGGGCGCATCTGGCGGGCTTGTCTCACGCGAGCTGGTCGGACGAGTGGCTCGCGCATCCGCGCGTGCGCGAACACGGCCGTCCGCTCGAGCACACCGCATCGCGCGCGCATCCCGCCACGCGCGCGACCGACGAGCGGCGCCGCTGATGCTGCGCGGCTTTCCTCCCGTCGCCGCGGCGGATACGCATACGCTGATTCTCGGCAGCTTTCCCGGCGAGGCGTCGCTCGCCGCGACACAGTATTACGCGCATCCGCGCAACCAGTTCTGGCGGCTTCTCGGCACCGTGCTCGACGAACCGCTCGCCGAACTCGCCTACGAAGAGCGTCTGCGGCGCGTGCTGGCTCACGGCATCGGTGTGTGGGACGTGCTCGCCGCCTGTACGCGCGAAGGCAGTCTCGACGCGGCGATCCGCAATGCCAGTCCGAACGATTTCGCTTCGTTGCGCGAGCACGCGCCGAAGCTCGCGAAAGTCTGCTTCAACGGCAAGACGGCGGGCCGCTTCGCGCCGGTGATCGGCGCAGCGGGCTACGCCACCCTGGTATTGCCTTCGTCGAGTCCGGCGAATGCTATGCTCTCGTTCGACCAAAAATTGCGTCTTTGGCGCGACATCCTTACATGACGAAATTGATCAAGCGCGCTTCCGCTGAAGCGCGTGCCTTCCGCAACCGTGACGCTGACGCCGCCGGCGGTCGTCCTCAAAAGCAGAACGAGCAGAAGCTCCTGCGCGGCAAGAAGCGCGCTTCGCACGACGAAGATCTGCAGGACGCGCCGCAAATCGAAGCGCCGCGCAAGCCCCGTTTCGCGCCGGTGACGTTCTCGGAAGAGGGCGGCGTGCGCTTCCTGCATTTCGGCACGGAGTGGGTTCAAGGCGCGATGCGTCTGCGCAAGCCGGATCACATCGAACTCGAATACGCGCAGCAGATGATGGCCTGGCTGCTGTTCATCGAAACGCCCAGGCGCATCGTCCAGCTCGGTTTGGGCGCCGCGGCGCTGACCAAGTTCGCGCACCGCTTCCTGAAGCACGCGAAGGTCGAGGCGGTGGAAGTGAACCCGGCAGTCGTGGTGGCCGCGCGCACGATGTTCGAACTGCCGCACGACGACGCGCGTTTGAGCGTGCACGAAATGGATGCATGGGACTTCGTCAACGACCGCGCCAACCACGGCACGATCGGCGCGCTGCAGATCGACGTCTACGACGCGACCGCGCGCGGTCCGGTGCTCGACAGCGTCGGCTTCTATCGTGCGGTGCGCGCGTGTCTGACCGAAGCGGGCGTGGTGACGGTGAACCTGTTCGGCGACCATCCGAGCTTCGTGCGCAACATGAAGCGTCTGAACGAAGCCTTCGACGGCCGCGTGGTCGCGCTGCCGGAAGTGCACGACGGCAACCGCATCGCGATCGCGTTTTCGGGGCCGCCGCTCGAGGTCCCGTTCACGGCGCTGCAAACGCGCGCCAAGCTGATCGAAACCGAACTCGGTTTGCCCGCACGCAAGTGGATCAAGGGCTTGCAGGAATCGACCGGACAGACCGGCGCCGCGTTCTCGATCTGATCTGGTGTGCCGAAGCGGTCGGACTCGCACGAGCCGGGTCCGGCCCGAAGCAGCACAGAGGCGCAATTGCCCCGTTGCCGCTCCCTTCGCCGTTGCGCCCACGCGACGGTTGCCTGCAGCACCATCCATCGCGCATTGAATAGCCGGTCCGCGTCCCCGTGACGCGGACCGGCGGCCTGTCAGAGCCAGGCCGCACGGACTCTCCCGCGCCCCGCCTCTTCGCATCGACAACGCCCATTCGGACACCCCGTCACCGACCCCGAAAGCACGGTCGTGCTCGGGTCGTCCCTGCTTGACCGGGCGTTCGCGGCTCCTATACTCTTTCGAAGCTTTCGGGGCGCCCGTTGGCATTCGCGAGGCGACCCCTCGCTGCGGGATCCACCACCCGTCAAACACGGGCCAACATTTCAATAATAGGGAAGAGGAGACGTCATGGCTCACGACGCCGACGCGAACAAAGCCAGCAAGCACTGGCTCTGGTTGCTGCTGTTGCCCTGGATCGCAATGATCTGGGTGCCGTCATATAACAAGGTCGAACCGGTGCTGTTCGATTTTCCGTTCTTCTACTGGTATCAGCTCCTGTGGGTGCTGATCAGCGCCGTCATCACGGCGCTCGTGTACTTCAAGACCAAGACGCGCTCGAATAGCCGTCCGCAAGGGGGCGCACGATAATGAACGCCACAGCAACTTTCGTCTTCGTTCTGTTTTTTATCGGCGTCACGATTCTCGGCTTTATTGCGGCCCATTGGCGGCGTGGCGACCTCGCGCATCTGGAAGAGTGGGGCCTTGGCGGCCGGCGCTTCGGGACCATCGTCACCTGGTTCCTGCTGGGCGGCGACCTGTACACCGCGTACACCTTCATCGCCGTGCCGGCGCTGGTGTTCGGTGCGGGCGCAACCGGTTTCTTCGCGCTGCCATACACGATCCTGATCTATCCGTTCGCGTTCGTCGTGTTCCCGAAACTGTGGAGCATCGCCAAACGTCAGGGCTACGTGACATCGGCGGACTTCGTGTCGGCGCGCTATGGCAGCCGGATGCTCGCTCTGGCGGTCGCCGTGACCGGTATCGTCGCCACCATGCCGTATATCGCGCTGCAACTGGTGGGTATCGAAGTGGTGATCGGCGCGCTCGGTTTCGACACCAAGGGCTTTGTCGGCGATCTGCCGCTGATCATTGCTTTCGCGATTCTCGCGGCCTACACGTACACCTCGGGCCTGCGCGCGCCGGCCATGATCGCGGTGGTCAAGGACATCCTGATCTACATCACGATCTTTGCCGCGGTCATCGTGATTCCGCCGCAACTGGGCGGCTTCGGCCACATCTTCAGCATCGTGCCGCCTGCCAAGCTGTTGCTGAAGGCGCCGGACGTCTCCAGCCTGAACGGCTACAGCGCGTACGCGACGCTCGCGGTGGGTTCGGCGCTCGCGCTGTTCCTGTACCCGCACTCGATCACGGCGGTGCTGTCGTCGAAGTCGGGTAACACCATCCGCCGCAATATGGCCATGCTGCCGGCCTACTCGCTGGTGCTCGGCCTGCTCGCGCTGCTCGGTTTCATGGCGCTCGCCTCGGGTGTGAAGGACATGCCGGAGTTCGCGCCGTATTTCAAGGCGTTCGGCCCGAACTTCGCGGTGCCGGCGCTGTTCCTGCATTACTTCCCGTCGTGGTTCGTCGGCGTGGCGTTCGCGGCAATCGGCATCGGCGCGCTGGTGCCGGCGGCGATCATGTCGATCGCCGCCGCGAACCTGTACACGCGCAACATCCACAAGGAGTTCGTCAACCGCAATATGACGCATGAGCAGGAGACCAATGTCGCCAAGCTGGTCTCGCTTATCGTCAAGGTCGGCGCGGTGGCGTTCATTCTCGGTCTGCCGCTCACGTACGCGATCCAGTTGCAGCTGCTCGGCGGTATCTGGATCATCCAGACGCTGCCGGCGATCGTGCTGGGTCTGTACACGCGCGTGCTCGACTATCGCGGCTTGCTGGCCGGCTGGGCGGTCGGTATCGCAACCGGTACGTGGATGGCGATTTCGCTGAAGCTGGCCGGTTCGATCTTCACGATCCACCTGTTCGGCATGGCGATTCCGGGCTACGCGGCAGTGTGGTCGCTGATCGTGAACCTGGTGGTGTCGGTGGTGGTGAGCCTGCTGGTGCGCGCGGCCGGCATGCAGCGCGCCGAAGACCGTACCCGTCCGGAAGACTATCTGGACGTGGTCGAAAGCTAAGCACGACTAGCTTGCCTCGTTCCGCGTGACGGGTTCGAGAGCTTGAAAAGCGCAGCGCCCGCAGACGAAAGTTTGCGGGCGTTTGTCTTGATGGCATTGTGTTGCCGATGTTTGTCTTGATAGGGCACTCCAGGGCAGGATAGCGGAACCATCCTTTACCGCATCGAGCGCGCCGCCATGGCTTCTGCCGATTCCCATACTTTGATTCCTCGCCGCTCGGCGTTCAGCCGGATGGTTCGAGCGGTGACGTCGCCGTACTACCGCTATCGCCATGCCAAGGTGCTGCACAGTCTGCGCGTGGGCGTGGCCATGCTGGTTTCGATTCTGGCGACCACCGGGATCGATATTCCGCACGGCATCTGGTCTTCGGTGACGCTGCTGGTGGTGATCGGCGGCTTGCAGCATCACGGCAACATCCGCAAGAAGGCGACCGAACGGGCGGCGGGCACGCTGCTCGGGGCGACGATCGGGCTCGGCCTGATCCTCCTGCAAAACCTGACCGGCTCGCTGCCGCTCACCTATGTGCTGATGTCGATCGTCGCGGGCATCTGCGCGTGGTTTGCGATCGGCTCGTCCGGGTATATCGGGCTCTTGACGGCCATCACCATGTGTATCGTCGCGGGTCACGGCGACAACCTGATCGATGTTGGCCTCTGGCGCACGCTCAATGTGCTGATCGGCATTGTGATCGCGTTGGCGTTTTCGTTTGCGCTGCCGTTGCATGCCACCTATTCGTGGCGCTACGGCATCGCGGCCAATCTGCGCGAATGCGCGCGTATCTACACGCGCCTGCTGGAAGGCGAGACGATCAGCGAGGAAGAGCAGGTCAAGCGCTTTCTTGCCATCAACAAGCGGCTCGTGCAATTGCGTTCGTTGATGCCTTCGGTGGCGAAGGAAATCGATGTGCCGCAAGCGAAGCTCGAAGAGATTCAGCGGCTGCACCGCTCGCTGCTCAGTTCACTGGAGTTGCTGGCCACCGGCCCGCTGATGCACGCCGACGCCGTAGCGCGCGCCGCCTATGCCAGGCAATGCGGCGCGGAGGTGAGCGCCGTGCGCGCGATACTGCTGGCAATGGCGCGTGGTCTGCGCTTTGCGCGGGCGACGCATTTCGGCATTCCGGCCGCGTCGCCGCTCGCGCAGCGGCACGGCGACGCGGCGCTCAAACTGCCGGCCGAACTTCAGGGGCCGTATTGGCTCGGGCAACGGCTCGCCGAACAGGTTGACCGGCTGCGCGAGCAGTTGCTGGAAACCGAGTCGAACTGGAACATCGAACGGAATTCGCGGATTTTAGCGAAGGGGTAGGCGAGTGAGGCTGGAGAGGTGGGCGGGTTGAGCGTGCCGCTTGCGGCAAGCCTCACCACTTACGGCAAGACGCCCCACTTGCCGCAAGCCTCACCCGGCGAGAGCGCCCACCGCCTCGCCGCGCTCAACCTTCCGGCAGCGTCACCATCCACATCAGACCGAAGCGGTCCACTACCATCCCGAAGCCCTTGCTCCAGAAGGTCGGCTGGAACGGCATCATGACCTGGCCGCCATCGGCGAGGGCCGTGAAGTACTGTTCGGCGGAGGCCGTGTCGTCGGCTGTCAGCGAGAGGCTGAAACCGTTCATCGAGCCCGCAGCGGGATCGCAATGGCCGTCGGAGGCCATCCAGTCGGTCGAACCCATCCGCACGTTGGCGTGCATGATTTTCTCTTCGAGACCGGGGCGCGGCTGGTTTTGCGGATCGGGCGGCGCCTCCTTGTAACGCATCTTGAAGGTCACCTGGGCGCCGAGCTTCGCGCAGTAGTAGTCGAGCGCTTCTTCGCAACGCCCGTTGAAGAATACGTAGGGTTGAACCTGCATGATCGTCTCCCGGAATCGAGGTCAGTGGCACCGATATCGCCCGCCAGGACTGGCGGGAAAGCACCCGTGAAGACGATTGTAGTCGCCGCTCAAACGGCAATTGTGACTATATGTCGTAGAGTGGGGCGCCGCACGCCACTGCCACACGCGGTCCTCGCAAACTCGCCGGTAAACGGCGCGCGGCCCTGAATCGTGAGATCCAGGGCCGCGAGTTCCGAGCGCCGGCGTTGAGCGCGGCGCGAGCGAGGCTTAACGCAGCGCGTCGATCAGCTTTTCCAGCTTGACCGCGTCCGCGGCGAAGGCACGGATACCTTCGGCGAGCTTTTCAGTGGCCATGGCTTCGTCGTTGACGAGGAAACGGAACGACGATTCGTCGACCGGCACGCGTTCAATGTCCGTATCCTTGGCGAGGTCCGGCGACAGCTTGCGCTCCACTTTTTCGGTGCTGTCCTGCAGTTTTTGCAGCAGATCCGGACTGATGGTCAGCAGATCGCAGCCGGCCAGTTCCAGAATCTGGCCCGGCGTGCGGAAGCTCGCGCCCATCACCTCGGTCTTGTAACCGAACTTCTTGTAGTACGCGTAGATGCGGCGCACGGATTTGACGCCCGGGTCGTTGGCGCCGCCGTCTTTGGCTTCGTCCCACGCGCTGCCGGCGTTTTTCTTGTACCAGTCGTAAATCCGGCCGACGAACGGCGAGATCAACTGCGCGCCCGCTTCGGCGCAGGCCGCGGCCTGGGCGAGCGAGAACAGCAGCGTCATGTTGCAGTGGATGCCTTCCTTCTGCAGCACTTCCGCCGCGCGGATGCCTTCCCACGTGGAGGCGAGCTTGATCAGCACGCGTTCGCGGCCGATGCCGTGTTCCTTATACAGCGCGATCAGTTCCCGGCCCTTGGCGATCGAGCCTTCCGTGTCGAACGACAGGCGCGCGTCGACTTCGGTCGACACACGGCCGGGAATGATCTTGAGAATTTCGGTGCCGAATGCGATCAGCAACTGGTCGATGATCGCGCCGACCGGCTTCGACGCGTGCGCCTTGACGGTCTTTTCGAGCAACGGCTTGTAGTCGTCTTTCTGCACCGCTTTCAGAATCAGCGACGGATTGGTGGTGGCGTCTTGCGGCTTGTATTGGGCAAGCTGCTGGAAGTCGCCGGTATCGGCCACGACGGTGGTGTATTGCTTGAGTTGGTCGAGTGCGGTTGTCATGTTCGAGCCTTCAGGGCGCTCGTGCGCCGTGGTTCAGGAGAAATGAGATCGCCGCCGGTCTGAAAGACAGATCAGTTCCGGCGGCCGCGGGTCACGCTGCAGCATTGCCCGCCATGTTGCCGGGAAACGCTGCCGGATGCTTCTATTCTATGGCGATCGCCTGATGCAGTGTTGACACTTGGCCACGGCAATCCGTTCAAACGGAATTCGAACGGCAGTTGCCCGCCACCGTTGATGTGACGACGTGCAAGGTATTGCCGCCCATTATGCCGCCGCAGCGCACCACGGGCCCTCAGGCGCGCCGCGCGTTCAATACCAGTTGCGTCACCACGCCCGCCACCAGCCCCCAGAATGCCGAGCCGATGGACAGCAGCGTGAGCCCCGAGGCGGTCACCATGAACGTGACCAGCGCCGCCTCGCGCTGTTTCACGTCCTGCATGGCGTTGGTGAGGCCGCCCATGATCGAGCCGAACAGCGCCAGCGCCGCGACGGAGACCACCAGCGCCTTGGGCAAGGCCGCGAACAGCGCGGCGATGGTCGCGCCGAAAATGCCGGCGATCAGGTAGAAGATGCCGCACCAGACCGCGGCGGTGTAACGCTTGTCACGGTTTTCGTGCGCTTCAGGGCCCGTGCAGATCGCAGCGGTGATCGCCGCAAGATTGATGCCGTGCGAGCCGAACGGCGCGAGCAGCAGCGAAGCGATGCCGGTGGTCGAAATCAGCGGCGCGGAGGGCGTGCTGTAGCCGTCCGCGCGCAGCACGGCGATACCCGGCACGTTCTGCGACGCCATTGCCACGACAAAGAGCGGAATCCCGATGCTGACGCTGGCCGCCACCGAAAACGCCGGCATCGTGAACACGGGATGCGCCAGCGCGACGTGAAAGTGGCTGAAGTCGAGCAGCCCGAGTGCGCCGGCGGCCGCCGTGCCGACAATTAGCGTCGTCACGATCGCATAGCGCGGCGCGAGCCGTTTGACGACCAGATAGGTGAGGAACATGGTCAGCACGAGCGCGGTCTGGAACTGCGCGGCGCGGAAAATCTCGATGCCGATCTCGAACAGGATGCCCGCCAGCAAGGCCGAGGCGATGCCCGCCGGAATTTTCCTCATCAGCGTATCGAACCAACCGGTCAGGCCGACCAGGGTGAGCAGCAGCGCACACACGATAAACGCGCCGATGGCCACCGCGTACGGCACATGCGGCAGCGAGGACACCAGCAGCGCCGCACCCGGCGTCGACCAGGCAATTACGATCGGCGCGCGGTAACGCAGCGAGAGGCCGATCGTGCACACGGCCATGCCGATCGAAAGCGCCCAGATCCATGACGAAATCTGCGCATCGGTCAGATGCGCGGCCTGGCCCGCCTGGAACATCAGCACGAGCGAGCTGGTGTAGCCCGTCATCATCGCGACGAAACCGGCGACGATGGCGGACAGCGAGGTGTCGGCGAAGGGATTGAGGCGCCCAGGCGGTGTCGCGGCAGGGGACAAATCGGGCGATGACAGCGGACTCATGCAGATACTTTCTTATCGTGGAGTGTAAAGCGTGAAAACGTGACCGGACTATTTGCTCAGCGTGCGCATGGCGGTCTCGAGGCCGGCGAGCGTGAGCGGGTACATGCGGTGCCCGAGCACTTCGCGGATCGCGCTGACCGACTGCCGGTACGCCCACAGGCCTTCCGGTTCGGGATTGAGCCACGCGTGATGCGGGAAATGATCGGCGAGACGGCGCAGCCAGACTGCGCCGGCTTCGGCGTTGTTGTACTCCACCGAGCCGCCCGGCTGCAACACTTCGTACGGGCTCATCGTCGCGTCGCCGACGAAAATGAGCTTGTAGTCGGGCGTGAATTTATGCAGCACGTCCCACGTCGGCATGCGCTCAGCGTGACGGCGGCGGTTGTTCTTCCACAGGAAGTCGTACACGCAGTTGTGGAAGTAGTAGAACTCCAGATGCTTGAACTCGGCTTTTGCGGCGGAGAACAGTTCTTCGGTGCGCTTGATGTGATCGTCCATCGAGCCGCCCACGTCGAGCAGCATCAGCACTTTTACCTTGTTGTGGCGCTCGGGCACCATCTTCAGGTCGAGCCAGCCGGCATTCGCGGCGGTGCTGCGGATCGTGTCGGGCAGGTCGAGTTCTTCGGCGGCGCCTTCGCGGGCGAAACGGCGCAGGCGGCGCAGCGCGACCTTGATGTTGCGCGTGCCGATTTCGACCTGATCGTCGTAATCGCGATAGGCGCGGGCTTCCCAGACCTTGACGGCGGTGCGGTTGCCCGCCGCGTCGCCGCCGATGCGCACGCCTTCCGGGTTATAGCCGCCATTGCCGAACGGCGACGTGCCGCCGGTGCCGATCCACTTGCTGCCGCCTTCGTGGCGCTCCTTCTGTTCGTCGAATAGTTCTTTCAGGCGCTCCATGAGCTTGTCGAGGCCGCCCATGGCTTCGATCTGCGCTTTTTCTTCCGGCGACAGATCGCGTTGCAGCTTCTTTTTCAGCCAGTCGAGCGGCACGTCGAAAGCGAGCTCCGAGGCCTGTGCGACGCCGTTGAAATACGCGCCGAACGCCTGGTCGAACTTGTCGAAATATTGCTCGTCCTTGACCAGCGTCATGCGCGCGAGATAGTAAAACTCGTCGAGCGACGGAGCGATGACGTTGGCTTTGAGCGCCTCGAGCAGCGTCAGGTATTCCTTCACCGACACCGGCAGCTTGGCGGCGCGCAGCGAGTAGAAAAAATCGATCAGCATGCTGGGTCCTCTGCGGGCTCGGGTGGTCGGGGCGGCGGTCGTTTCAATGGCGGCCTCGCGGCGACTGCCCGGCGCTCGATCAATGATCAACCGACGCTCAGTCGACGATCTTTCAACGGTTATTGCGGTTCATGAAGATCAGCCGCTCGAACAGGCTCACATCCTGCTCGTTCTTCAGGAGCGCGCCGTGCAGCGGCGGAATGATCTGCTTCTGGTCGGACGAGCGCAGCGCTTCGGGCGGAATGTCTTCGGCGAGCAGCAGCTTGAGCCAGTCGAGCAGTTCCGAGGTGGACGGCTTCTTCTTCAATCCGGCGACGTTGCGCAACTCGAAAAAGCTCTGCATGGCGGCCGCGAGCAGTTCCTTCTTGATGCCGGGATAGTGGACCTCGACGATCTGCTGCATGGTGACCGGGTCGGGGAACTTGATGTAGTGGAAGAAGCAGCGGCGCAAGAACGCGTCGGGCAATTCCTTTTCGTTGTTCGAGGTGATGATCACGAGCGGGCGCTGTTTCGCGCGGATCAGCTCGTGCGTCTCGTACACATAGAACTCCATGCGATCGAGTTCACGCAGCAGGTCGTTCGGGAATTCGATGTCGGCCTTGTCGATCTCGTCGATCAGCAGCACCGTTTGCGCCTCCGATTCGAACGACTGCCACAGCACGCCCTTGACGATGTAGTTGCGAATGTCCTTGACGCGTTCGTCGCCGAGCTGCGAATCGCGCAGGCGCGAGACCGCGTCGTACTCGTACAGACCCTGCTGCGCCTTGGTGGTGGACTTGATGTGCCACTGTAGCAGCGGCATGCCGAGCGCCGCGGCGACCTCTTCGGCGAGCATGGTTTTGCCCGTGCCGGGTTCGCCTTTGATCAGCAACGGGCGCTTGAGCGTCATCGCGGCGTTGACCGCGAGCTTGAGGTCGTCGGTGGCGACGTACTGCGATGAGCCTTCGAAACGCATGGCGAGATGCTCTTTTTCGGGGAAAAAGCCCAGTATAAGTCAGAAGACCTGTTGGCCTGAAACCGGCTCGCGTAAGGTGTCACCCGCGGTGTCGCAGCGTGAAGCAAGGGTGCGCGCGGCGCGTGCGAGCGGCCCGGATGCTCGCCCGGCGGGCCCGGTGGGCGGGCGTGCCGGGCGGATCGGGTGCTTGCGGCGGCGAATGCCGTGTGGAATTGGTGCGCCGGTTCGGCATGCGAAGGCGGCCGCCACGCGGTGCCGATCAGACGCGGCGGAGCAAAGCGGCGCTAGGCGTGGTTTTGCGCCTGGCGGATGGGCCGCCGGCCCCGCGCGGTGGACGTTTGGCGCGGCGTCGCGGTACAATTAGCCCGATTTTTTTGGCCTGCGTGGCTACCCTATAAGAATAACGGCGCGGGCCGTTGCCTTTTGGTCGCCCGTTTCCCCTCAAGCCAGGTTACATGCTATGAATAAATTCGTTGGCAAACACGTCGTGATCGCAGCGCTGTCGGTGCTCGCGGGCTATGCGGCCAGTGCGCAGGCAGCGGATGTCGTCGGCAACGCTAAGGCGGGCCAAGGCAAGGTCGCGATGTGTATCGGCTGCCACGGCATCCCTGAATACCGCACGGCGTACCCTGAGGTCTACCGCGTGCCGATGCTCGGCGGCCAGAATCAGGCGTACCTCGAAAACGCCCTGCATGGCTACAAGAAGGGCGACCGCCATTTCGAAACGATGCGCGCCATTACCGCGTCGCTGTCGGACCAGGATATCGCCGACATCGCTGCTTATTACGCAGCGCAAAATTCCTCTTCGAAAAGCAATCCCGACAAGTGATCGGCTGCGGTCATCCATCCAGTCACTCGGCTATTAAATTCGCGGGATAGGAGAATTCATGAATAAGCCCCAACAGGCACTCCACACGGTGTTCAAGGCTGCATGCGCGTCGGCGGCAGTGATCGGTCTGGTTGCAGCGAATCTCGCGCACGCCGCAGACGCCGGCAACGGCAAGGTGCTGGCGGACAGCCACAACTGCGCGGCTTGCCACGGCGTGAACCTGAACAAGCCGGTGAGCCCGGAATATCCGAAGCTCGCCGGTCAGCATTCCGATTACGTGTACTGGTCGTTGCGCCAATACCAGATGGGCAACGGCAACCCGCACTTCGGTCGCAACAACGCGATCATGCAGGCGCAGGTGCAAAGCCTGTCGCAAAGCGACATGAAAGACATCGCAGCTTATGTCGAATCGCTGAACGGCGATCTGGTGCAGAAGAAGTAAGCGAGTCGCGTGGTTTGCGCGCGGCTTTTAGATTGAACAACACCCCGCCTCGGCGGGGTGTTGTGCTTTTGGAGGGGTGATTCGTGTGCGCGGTGTTGCGCGTCCGGTATTGCGCGTTCGGCCCCGGTCTCAGTCGCGCGTGGCGCGCCGCTCGATCCGTTGAAGATACGCGTCCGTGTCCGGCGGCGTGCCGGTGCGCTGCGCTTCCCAGATGGTTTCGCCGAGGCAGTCCATGATGGCGTGCTGTGCCTCGTGGGTCGAGCCGAGGCGCGCGGCGAGCCGCTCGTGCGCCGCGCGAATGCCGGGCGGCTGATCGATCGACAACTGTTCGGTGATGGCCAGATGCATCGACAGATGCAGGAACGGGTTGGTCTGGCCGCGTTCGGGCGAGTAGTCCTGCGCCTGGGCGGCGTCGCCGTCGGTCAGGTCGGCGTGATATTCGGGATGCTCGACGATCCAGTCGGCGGCGATTGCCTCCAGCGGCGTGAGAATTTCGCCTTGACGCTGCTTGCGCCAGGTGTCGGTGAAGAAGAGACGGACTTCGTCGCGGCTAGGATTGAACATCGTGGGACCGGTGCGTGGAGTTGGGGCGTGTAGCGTAAGTCGTTGAAGCGTCAGCCTATGAAGCCGACGAGGCAGGCCGTCATTTTACGCCGCGGCGCCGCGGGCTGCTGGGGCGCCCACGCCGCCGTGCCGCCGTGCCGGGCGGGCGACGCTCACAGATCCGGCGCCGGTGTTTTCGGACGGAACTCGCACAGCGGTTCGATCACGCAATGCCAGCATTCCGGCCGGCGCGCCTTGCAGACATAACGGCCGTGCAGGATCAGCCAGTGGTGCGCATCCTGCCTGAATTCGGCGGGGGTGAATTTCTCCAATGCCGCCTCGACTGCGCGAACGTCTTTGCCCGGTGCAAGACCGGTTCGGTTCGCAACCCGAAAGATGTGCGTGTCGACCGCGATGGTCGGATGACCAAACGCCGTGTTCAGAATCACATTGGCCGTTTTCCGGCCGACGCCCGGCAGACTTTCGAGCGCTTCGCGATCCTCGGGCACTTCGCCGCCATACTGGTCGAGCAGAATACGGCAGGTGGCAATGACGTTCTTCGCCTTGGTGCGATAGAGGCCAATGGTCTTGATGTAGCCGGCCACGCCTTCTTCGCCGAGATCGAAAACCTGCTGCGGCGTGTTCGCGACCGGGAACATCTTGCGCATGGCTTTATTGACCGAGACGTCGGTGGCCTGCGCGGACAGCAGCACGGCGATCAGCAGTTCGAACGGAGTGGTGTACTCGAGTTCGGTTGTGGGATGCGGATTGAGACTCTGAAGCGTCTCGTAGATGGCGCGGCGTTTGTTCGCGTTCATACTCGTCGTGAAGGTGCGGTTAGCGCTTGTCGGACGGCGTGCCGGTGTCGTCGCCGGCGAGTCCGAGACGGCGGCGGCGTGCTTCGGCGGCGTCGATCTGGGCCTGGACGTCGGCGCTCACCTGTTCGGTGTTCAGCGGACCTTGGCCCTTGGCGGCCAATTCTTCCTTTTTCTTGCGGGCACGTTCGAGCGCGGCCTGGATGATCGCGCGTTTCTTTGCTTCGGCGTCTTCCGCCGCGGGCGCGGAGGATGTCACCGCAGCGCCGGCTCGCGTTGTTTCGGTAACCTGAGCAGCCGGGCTGCTGCCTGTGCGCCGCGCTGCGGCACGTGCCTCGGCGGCCTCACGTTCGCGGGCGAGACGCGCTTCACGCCGGTCATGGCGTTCGCGCGCGGCGTTGGCCTGGGCCTGGCTCCACGCGTCCCAACCGGTTGCGTTGCCGGTCACGGGCGGTAGCGCGATACAGTCGACCGGGCAGGGCGGCACGCACAGATCACAGCCGGTGCAAAGCTCTGCGATGACCGTATGCATCTGTTTCGGTGCGCCAACTATTGCATCGACTGGACACGCCTGCATGCACAACGTGCAGCCGATGCAAACTTGTTCGTCGATAACCGCCAACGGACGTGGCCGTTCGACGCCATTGGCGGAATTGAGCGGAATCACCGGTTTGCCGAGCAATGCGGCGAGCCGGGCGATGCCTTCGGCGCCACCCGGTGGACACTGGTTGTAATTGGCCTCGCCGCTCGCCACGGCTTCGGCATAGGGGCGGCATGCGGGGTAACCGCACTTGGTGCATTGCGTCTGTGGGAGCAGATCTTCAATGCGATCTGCGAGTGTTTTGATTTCTGTCACGGTCACGACGTGGGGCTTTTGGCTTGCGGCCGCACAGCTTGAACTAAATAGCACATTATCGCCGATTTCCCCAATTGCCATCCGCAATCCATGTGCCATAATCGAAGCGCTTTTTCGAAAGACCGCAGAAGGGTGTTCCCCCAACCAGCCCGTTCAGTGCTGTCGGTGCAAGGCCCGAGGAGAGGCCGGCGGCGCGATCCGGATAACGCGGCTCACGAAGACGATGCCACCATGAATCAGCCGAAAATCAAAAGAGATCCTGAAGGCACACGGCGCCGCATTCTGCTCGCGGCGGCCGAAGAGTTTGCAAATGGTGGGCTATTCGGCGCGCGCGTCGATCAGATCGCCCGCCGCGCGGAAACGAATGAACGCATGCTCTATTACTACTTCGGTAGCAAGGAGCAGCTTTTCACTGCCGTACTCGAGCACGCGTTCAGCGCGCTCAATGAAGCGGAGCGCACGCTCGAACTCAACGGCATCGCGCCGGTGGAGGCCATTACGCGTCTTGCGCATTTTGTTTGGGATTACTACCGCGATCATCCCGAGTTGCTGCGTCTCATCAACAACGAGAATCTGCACGAAGCACGCTACATGCAGAAGTCCACGCGCATCCGCGAAATGATCTCGCCGATCGTCGCCACGCTTGGCGGCATTCTCGAGCGTGGCCAACGCGCGGGGCTGTTTCGCACCAATGTCGACCCGCTGCGTTTCTATGTCACGCTGTCCGGCATGGGCTACTACATCGTGTCGAATCGCTTCACGCTCGAAGCCACGCTCGGGCGCGATTTCAGCAGCGCAAGCGAGCGCAGTGAAGTGATTCAGATGAACACCGAGTTGCTGCTCGCGTATCTGTTGCGCAAGTAGGCTGCAGCGTCAATCGCGGGTGGAGGCTTCGGGATCCTCATAAACGACAACGGCCTCCGAAGAGGCCGTTGTTGCCGACTGGCTGTGCGTGATGCGCGTGCTGTGCGTACGCCGCTCAGGCTTCGACTCTTTCCTTCGCGACCTTCGTCACCTTGTTGTGCTCGAGGATGAAGTCGCGCAACTGCGGATAAATGATGGTGCGCCAACGGCGTCCCGAGAAAATGCCGTAGTGGCCGCACTTTTCCGCGGTGAAGTGACGCTTGTTTGCTTCCGGAATGCCCGTACACAGTTCGTGCGCGGCATAGGTCTGGCCGTCGCCGGAAATATCGTCGAGCTCGCCTTCAATCGTGAAGAGCGCGGTCTTCGTGATGTCCTGCGGTTTCACCCGTTCGCCGGAGACGTCCCACGTGCCCTCGGCGAGGCTGAACTCCTGGAACACCACGCGTATCGTGTCGAGATAGTAGTCCGCGTCCATGTCGAGCACCGCGTTGTACTCGTCGTAGAAGCGGCGGTGTGCTTCCGCGTCGTCTTCGTCGCCGCGCAGCAGGCTTTGATAGAAGTCCCAGTGCGACGCCGCGTGACGTTCCGGATTCATTGCCACAAAACCGGTGTGCTGCAGAAAGCCCGGGTAAACCTTGCGGCCGACGCCCGGATAATTCGGCGGGACCGTGAAGATCACGTTGTTCTCGAACCATTCATACGAATGCTGCGTGGCAAGCGAGTTGACCGAGGTCGGGCTCTTGCGCGCGTCGATCGGGCCACCCATCATGGTCATGGTGCGCGGCGTGTCTTCGCCGCGGCTCGCCAGCAGCGAAATGGCGGCGAGCACGGGTACGGTCGGCTGACATACCGAGATCACATGCAGATTCTTCGCGCCGATGTGGCGGATGAATTCCTGAATGTAGGCGACGTAATCGTCCAGATGAAACTCGCCGGCCTCGAGCGGCACCATGCGCGCGTCGATCCAATCGGTCAGGTAGACCTTGTGGTCTTGCAGCAACGTGCGCACGGTGTCGCGCAGCAGCGTGGCGTGGTGTCCTGACAACGGTGCGCATACCAGCACGACCGGCTCATCTTTCAATTGGGTAACAGCGTCGCTGTCGTCCGCGAAACGCTTGAAGCGCATCAGGCGGCAAAACGGCTTCTCGATGATCGTCTGCTCGATGATCGGAATGTTGTGACCGTCTTTGACAATCTGATGAAGATTGAACTCGGGTTTTTCGTAATCTTTACCCAGCCGGTAGAGTAATTCGTACCCGGCGGAGAGGCGCGTGGCGCCCGGCACATAGGCCAAGGGGCTGGCGGGATTCGCGAAGGATTTGGACGCGGCCTGAGCCCAGGCGGTGAGGGGGCTCAACATAGCCCGCTGGAATTCGTGCAGTTGGTAGAGCATGGGTGCTCCGTTTTAAGCGGTTCGCATGGGGCTTCGCAAACACGCGCAGGGCGTTGCGGCAGGCCAATTTGTTTGTGGGCACATTGTTTTTCGGCCGACAGTCTGATCGATCATATCGAACTAAGCGCAATTGTGCAATGCAGCAATTCGCGTGCAGCTGCCACGCGAACTGTCATTAAATCATGCTACTGGCGATGTTGCCGTGCCGCTATCGGGGCTTGCCGCAACATCAAGTTCTGTTTCTCCGGTGCCGTTATGGGGAGGTTGCCCTGTCGCCTGCGCCATCGCCTGTTCGTGCTTCATCAGGTTCAGGCCGGTATGCACGAGGGCCACATGCGAAAAAGCCTGCGGAAAGTTGCCCACCAGGCGCTGCGCACCCGGATCGTACTCTTCCGCGAGCAAACCGACATCGTTGCAGAGCGCGAGCAGCCGTTCGTACATGGCGATCGCTTCGTCGAGGCGGCCTTGCAGCGCGAGGTTGTCCACCATCCAGAACGAACACGCGAGAAACGTGC
Source organism: Paraburkholderia sp. RL17-381-BIF-C (assembly GCF_046026435.1). Taxonomy (NCBI): domain Bacteria; kingdom Pseudomonadati; phylum Pseudomonadota; class Betaproteobacteria; order Burkholderiales; family Burkholderiaceae; genus Paraburkholderia; species Paraburkholderia sp. RL17-381-BIF-C. Next base: position 41,764 of record NZ_JARESX010000005.1, read on the forward strand.
CTTCTCCTGGCGGCAGGCCGTCGTCGTATTCGGTGGTGCGATAGCGCATCACGAAACCGTCATGCATCAAGTCCTTTTCGATGGCCGCCACGGTGCCTTTGACGCGCGGATCTTGCGGCCGCAGAAAGCCCACCAGCGGCATCAACAGCACGCTCGCATCGAGCTGGTCGGTGCCGTAGGACTGCGAAAACGCGTTAAGCGCGGGATTCCATGCCTTTTCGCAGACTTCCGCATGGATTTGCTCGCGGGTGGCGCGCCATTCGTCGAGCGGGCCGTCGAGCTTGAACATTTCCGCCGAGCGGATGGCACGGTCGTAGGCGACCCATGCCATCACCTTCGAGAAGGTGAAATGCTGGCGGCCGCCGCGCGTTTCCCAGATGCCTTCGTCGGGTTCCCGCCAGATCGTGTCGAGGTGGGAGAGCAGCGCGCGCTGCACGTTCCACGCCGTGTCGTCCGCCTGCAGGCCACCGACCCGCGCGAGATGCAGCGCATTCATCACTTCGCCATAGACGTCGAGCTGGCGTTGGCCGACCGCGTTATTGCCGACCCGCACCGGTTTCGCGTCCTGATAGCCCGGCAGCCAGTCGAGTTCGAACTCGGGCAAACGCCGCTCGCCCGCGATGCCATACATGATCTGCAACTGATCCGGCGCACCGGCCATGACGCGGCCAAGCCAGGAGCGCCACGCGCGGGCTTCGTCGAAGTAGCCGCCGCGCATCATGGCGAGCAGCGTGATCGTGGCGTCGCGTAGCCAGCAATAGCGGTAGTCCCAGTTGCGGGTGCCGCCGAGTTGCTCCGGCAGCGAAGTCGTGGGCGCGGCGACGATACCGCCGGTCGGCTCGTAGGCGAGCGCCTTGAGCGTGATCAGCGAGCGGCGGATCGGCTCGGCCCAGCGTCCTTCGACCGTGCTGCGCGCCGACCATTCGAGCCAGTGGTTCTCGGTGCGCGCAAGCGACGTATGCGGGTCGCGCGCCGGCGGAATGCGTAGATGCGAGGGCGAATAAGCCAGTGAGAACGGCACCCGCTCGCCTTCGCTGACGGTGAATTCGGCCAACGTCTTCATGTCTTCGCCGCGCAACGCGACCGGTGTGCGCAACACGGCGGTATCGGGCCCGACAATCGCCTTGATGCCGCTGTCGTGCTTGAGGCGGTCGACCCACGGAATCGAGAAACCATAATCGAAGCGCAGCACGAGTTCCATCTTCATGCGCACCGTGCCGCGTTGGCCGACGACGATCCGCACCAGTTCCGACCAGCCATTGCCCGGCGGCATGAAATCGACCAGCGTGACGGCGCCCTCGGGCGTCTCGAAATGGGTTTCGAGAATCAGTGTTTCGCCGCGATAGCGGCGGGTGACGGTGGGCGGCGTGTCCGAGACCGGTGAGATCAGCCAGCGTCCGTTGCCGGGCGTGCCGAGCAGCGCGGCGAAGCAGGCGCCGGAATCGAAGCGCGGCCAGCAGAGCCAGTCGACGGAACCTTCGCGGGAGATGAGCGCGGCCGTGTGGCCGTCGCCGACGAGCGCATAGTCTTCGATGTGTGCGGGCATGGGGAGCGGAGTCAGTATGGCGCGCGGCAAGGAGCGCCGCGCGTGTCGTTGTTGTTACCCGACTCGCGCGATGCGCTTTGGTTCACCGCACATTGCCGCGAAACGCGAGTTGGTAATCTGTCAAACGAATGCCTACAATCAGATTTCATGCCGACGCCCGGAGCATTCCGGATGATGGACCGGCCCCGCCCATGGCGCATACAGACGCCGTTTCCGAGGACCAAAGCTATGCCGAACCCGTCGAAATCCGATTGCATCACGATTCTCTCGGCCGCCAGCGAGCTTGCCGACGATTCGATGTTGCCGCTCGATCACGGCCGGCTGGGCCTGAGCCGCAACGGCATGCTGGCAGCCGCCGCCTTTCTGGTCGAACGGGCCTGCTTCCGGCGTTATCAGGAAGGCGATGGCAATTATGCCGTGGGCGCTCTTTCGTTGCAGGGACGTCTGCGCCTCGACCAGCTTTCGAACGGCTGACCGCAGGCCTTCGTGGTCGGCGCGCCGCAGTAAGCGCAATCTGATCGCGCTTGCGGCGAGGGTACACCGCTTCGCCGCGCCGCCGCGTTTTATCGCTTCCCTCGTTTTCACGACTCCCGCGCACGTGACGTTGCGTCACGCCTTGTGTCCGCTCGCGAAGCGGAACGGCACCGGGCCGCGACTGCGCCCGGTAGTGCGTCTCATGCATGCGCAAGCGGGCGCCGCCCGGCCTCAGAAGTGCGAAGCCCCCACGCCGAAGATCCCAATGATGCCGATGATGATCAGATAGAGCGCGACGATGTAGTTCAACAGGCGCGGCATGACGAGAATCAGAATACCGGCGATCAACGAAACCAGCGGGCCCAAACTGAGTGTGACGTTCATGAAGACTCCGTAGAGTGAGACGCGATTGAAAAAATGCCCCGTCAGGCGGGACAATGGTTACCCATGCTGCGGCTCTCGGTTCCACTGGATACCGCCAGCCGCATTAACAGCATGATCCGACACAACGCTTTTATACTTCTTTCGATAAGAACAACGCTCGACCGATGGCGCGGCAGACCAGAGACACTCTTACAACCGGTTCAACCCAATAACGAATGAACAGGAGGTCATATGCTTCGTCGTCACCGGGCCGCGACGCGTGCCGTTGCAGGTTCTCACCTGCCTGCTGTTGATGGCATTTCACAACGCGCGGGGCAAGCTGCTCCGTCGCGCTCCGCCCGCTCGATAATAAAAGGTTTCGCGCTCATGGTCTCGATTGTTGCTTCGCACGCTTTTGCGCAAGATTCCGGCCCGGTTCCCGCCGACGGTGTCTACGACATGCTGGTCGGCACGTACACCGGCGCCAGGAGTGAAGGCTTGTACGTCTATCGCTTCGACACGAAGACGGGCGAGGCGACGCGCGTCTCGGTCGCGCCGACGGTCAATCCGTCGTATCTCGTGGTGAGCCGCGACCGCCGTTTCGTCTACGCGGTCAACGAACTGCCCGGTGACAATGGCCCGGCCTCCCAGCGCGGCGGCATCAGCGCGTTTCGATTCGACGCCGCGAGCGGCCAGCTGACGTTCCTCAACAAGGTGTCGGCGGACGGCAATGATCCGTGCTATCTGAGCCTCTCGCCGGACGGCAAATATCTGCTGGCCGCGAACTACTCAGTGGCAGCCGACCCGGGCGGCAGTTTCGCCGTGTTTCCGTTGCAGGCCGACGGCCAGGTCGGCGCGTCCGTGCTCACGGTGCATCACGAAGGCGGTGGTCCGGTGAAGGGCCGCCAGGACAATTCGCACGTTCACTCCACCGTGTTCTCGCCGGACGGCCACTATCTGTTCGCGCAGGATCTCGGCGCGGACAAGCTGTACTCGTACCGCTACACACCTGATGGCAGCCGCGGCCTGTTCGGCCCGACCGACTGGCGCTACACCCAGGAGAAAGCGGGCACGGGGCCGCGCCATCTGGTGTTCGGCGCGGACGGCAAGCACGCGTATCTGACCAGCGAACTGGCCGCCACGGTCAGCACGTTCAATTACGACGGCGGCAAGCTCACGCAGGTGCAGACCGTGCCGCTGACCGAGCCGGGCTTCAAGGGCGCGGTAGGCGCGGCGGCGATTCATCTGTCGCCGGACGGGCGCTTTCTGTATGCCACCAATCGCGGCGACGCGAATGAGATCGTGATCTTTTCGGTGGACCCGACCAACGGGCATCTCAGGAAGATCGGGCATCAATCGAGCCTCGGCAAATCGCCGCGCGAATTCGCGATCGATCCGACCGGCAACTGGCTGATCGTCGGTAATCAGAATAGCGATACCGTGTATGTGTTCAAACGCGATCAACAGAGCGGTTTGCTCGAAGCGAATCCGAAGCACTTCGAGCTTGGATCGCCGGTGGATTTCAAACTGGTCTCGCCGTCGTAAGCGATGACGAAGCGTGTGATTTGACTATGCGCGCTGAATGAAAAATGCGGCCGCTTGTTGTTCAAGCGGCCGCATTTTTTGCGGCTGGCTTTATGCGAGCGATGCCCCGCGATAGTGGCTCACTCCGCCGGCCCAGGCGCCAGCACTTCACGGCTACCGTTGATGCCCATGGCGGACACGAGGCCCGCCGTTTCCATCTGTTCGACGAGACGCGCCGCGCGGTTATAACCGATGCGCAACTGGCGCTGCACCGAGGAGATCGACGCGCGCCGCGTGCGCACCACGAAGGCGACCGCCTCGTCGTAGAGCGGATCGGCCTCCGCGTCCGGCGATTCGCCGAACAGGTCTTGCGCTGCGCCGCCCTCGGTGGCCGGGCCGTCGAGAATGCCTTCTTCGTACTGCGGTTCGCCGAACTGCTTCAGATACTCGACGATCCGATGCACTTCCTCGTCGGCGACGAACGCGCCGTGTACCCGTTGCGGGTAGCCCGTGCCGGGCGGCAGGAACAGCATGTCGCCCTGGCCCAGCAGCGACTCGGCGCCCATCTGATCGAGAATCGTGCGCGAGTCGATCTTCGACGATACCTGGAACGCCACGCGCGTCGGAATGTTCGCCTTGATGAGGCCGGTGATCACGTCCACCGAAGGACGCTGCGTCGCCAGGATCAAATGGATGCCGGCAGCGCGCGCCTTCTGCGCAAGCCGCGCGATCAGTTCTTCGATCTTCTTGCCGGCCACCATCATCAGGTCGGCCAGCTCGTCGATCACGACCACGATCAGCGGCAGCGGCGCGAGCGGCTCGGGCGCTTCCGGCGTCAGCGAGAACGGGTTGCCGAGCTTCTTGCCCTTGGCTTCGGTGTCGCGGATTTTCTGGTTGAAGCCGGCCAGATTGCGCACGCCGACCGCGGACATCAGGCGGTAGCGCTTTTCCATTTCGCCGACGCACCAGTTTAGCGCGTTGGCGGCCAGCTTCATGTCGGTGACGACCGGCGCGAGCAGATGCGGAATGCCTTCGTAGACCGATAGCTCCAGCATCTTCGGATCGATCATGATGAGGCGTACTTCCTCGGGCGTCGCCTTGAAGAGCAGCGAGCAGATCATCGCGTTGATCGCCACCGACTTGCCCGAACCGGTCGTGCCCGCGACCAGCATGTGCGGCGCCTTCGCCAGATCGGCCACCACCGGATGGCCGGTGATGTCCTTGCCCATGGCGAGCGTCAACTGCGAATGCGAGTTCTGATAGACGCTGGCTTCGAGAATTTCGGACAGGCGGATAGTCTGGCGCTTGGCGTTCGGCAATTCCAGACCCATGCAGGTCTTGCCGGGAATCGTCTCGACCACGCGGATGGATGTCAGGCCGAGCCCGCGCGACAGATCCTTCATCAGACCGACGATCTGACTGCCGCGCACGCCAAGCGCCGGTTCCACTTCGAAGCGCGTGATGACCGGCCCGGCCGACGCGCCGACAACGGTCACCGGCACCTTGAATTCCTGCAGACGCTGTTCGATCAGCAGGCCGGTTTCGATGAGCTTTTCTTCGGAGACCGGTTCGACGTCGATGTCTGCGGGCGCGAGCAGGTCGAGCGTGGGCAGTTCGACCATCGATGCCGCGGGTGCGCGGAACTCGAAGCCGTTGGTGGGGCTGTGGCCGCGCAGCGGCGGGCGTTGGACGGCGGGTTCGGCGGGCCCGGTGGATGCGGGCGCGGTTGTGGTCGGTGCAGCGGGGGGTGTTGCGTCGAGTGGCATTGCGTCGAGCGGTGCTGCCGCGAGCGGTGCGGATGCCGCCGGCGCGAAGGTGGCCTCGTCGACGCGGTCTTCCACGGCGACCGGTTCGTCGGCAACGACATCGGATGCCACGGGCGCGGCGTGAACCGCGAAGCCCGGAAAGCGAACCACGTTCGATGCCTGCGCCACGATGGTGGGTGGCGGCTCTGCGGCTGCTGTGTTGTCGGCGTATGCGGTGGCCGGCGATTCCGACGCGTGCGGCACGATGCCTTGCGGTGGCATTGCGGCCGAAGCGTCTGCAACGTGCTCGGTGGTTGGCGAGTTCGACGCATGCGGCACGATGCTTTGCGGTGGCATTGCGGCCGAAGCGTTTGCAACGTGCTCGGTGGATGGCGATTCCGACGCATGCGACGCTACGTTGAGTGGCGGCATTGCTGCGGTTATGTTTGCAGCGTGCGTGCTGGTTGACGCGTCCGATGCCTGGGTCGCGTCCGGCAGAGCAGGGGAGTTCACTGCCTCCATTTGGAGCGGCGCGGCGGATTCGTCAAGGCGCGCTCCGCTCAGCGACGGCACGACGTCATGCGTCGCCACGGCTTCACTCGACGCGGCAACGCTAGCGACTGCCGGCCCGCTCGACGACGAAGCCGCGTGTTGCGCCAGGACGGCATCGAGTTCGGCTTCCCAAGGCGCGAGGGTTTTATCGAACACGACGGAAGCGACCGGGGCATACGCCGGCACAGCGGATGGCGGCTCGATGACCGGTGCGGCTGCTTTAACGTGTTCGGTGGCCGCGGATGTAGTTGGCTGCCCGGCAACCTCAGATGCGATGACTTCTGAGTGATCCGCCGGCTGGCTAGGTGTCTGCGCGACTTCAGCTGTCGGGTTCGCGTGGCTGTCGGCGTGAGGTGCCAGCTGCGCTGAATCGTCTTCGAGCGGCGGTTCGTCCGCGTGAGCTTCGCTCGCTTGCAACTGCGCCGCGAAGATCTGAAACGGCGTAGGTGTAGCAACCGATGGCACATACTGCGACGCAGGTGCAGCCGCAGCCGCAGCCGCAGCCGGAGCCGCAAACACAGGCTCGACTACGGGCGCCGCCGTCAACGGTGGTTGAATGATCGGTGGCTCGATCGGCCATTGCACGACGGGCTCGTGGCTGACCTCCAGCGGCACTTCGATCGCGGTTTCCGTGCGCGTCGTTTCGACCGGTGCGATTACCGAGTCGTCAGCCGATGCACTTTCCACAACTTCGAACGAAGGCACAGACTCGTCCGGCGGCAAAGGCGTCAATGGCATCAAAGGCGTCTCGAGTACCTCCGCTCGCGCCACATCCCCGCCCGATGGCCGAACCTCGAACGACCCCAACGCGTCCAGCGCGCTCGTGACTTTCGGGGCGTCCGCGCTGCTGCTGCGCGCGAGGCTCACCCCGGCAAGGTCGGTCCAGCGGGCGGCGTTTTCAGCAATGCTGCGAAGCGTCTCCTGCACACTCGGAGGCGGCGTGACTTTCTGCGTCGTGGGCATAGGCCGCGTGAAGCTGGGCGGCGCCCGGCGCGTCGCCGACGCCGGCATGTCGTCGCCCGAACGCGGGGCGGCCGGGAAAGCCTGCCGGGGCGCCGCGGCGCGATTGACCGAAGCCGCCGGGGCAGACGTGCCTTGGGCCGCCACCGACGGACGCGCCGCGCCAGTGGTTGCGTTGCCCACTGACGCCGCAGTCGAGTGCGAGGCCGCGCCGGGGACGCCGCGCGCCGTTGCCGTCGCGTGCGTCGCTGTCTGAGCCACTCTGGTTGGCACAGCCGCGCGGCCCGCGGCAGCTGCCGCGCCCGCCGCAGCTGCACCACCCACAGTACGTGCCGCACTCGCAGTGCCTGTCGCGGCTGCCGAAGTTGCACCCACTGTACCCACTGCACCAGCTGCAGCAGCACCCGGAGCGAAGGCCGCACCTGCCGCGAGGCCGGCACCGAACCCTGACGATCCGACGGCCCGCTGCTCGCCAGCCGACCGACGTCCAACCTGCGATGCGCTGTCGCGAGCCGCGGCACCGGATGCACCCGATCCGGCGACCGAATCCGCCGCCGGCGCAGCCATGCGTGATCCGGAGTCGCGCAACCAGCCGGTCGGTGCGACCGGCTCGACCGGCATCCACGCGGCTTTGTCCGGGTTGAGTGATTGCGTTTGCATCGGTACATGGCGCGGCGGTGTCGTCGCTGCGCCCGTGCGCAGCACCGGCTCGGACTGCGTCTGACCGCGCGGCGCCGCCGCCCCGCTGCGCCAGCTCGCGCCGGCGCCACGCGCCGACGCATCCTTGCCCGCGGCAGCCGCAGCGGCTCCCGCGGCCGCGTCGCGCCCGCGCGCCGGCGGCCGCCACACCGTGGGGCGCGCGTAACGTCCATTGGTTTTCGGCGCCATCGTATTGGTGGCCGGCGAAACGTGCGACGGCACACCGTCGTCGATACTGCGATGACGGCGTGCTTCCTCGTCGCGTTTGGCGAGGCCGCGCGACAGGCCGAGGCCGAACGCGCCGTCGGCCCATGCGGCGAAGTCGCGCCAGCGGAAATCGATCAGCCAGGGCAGGCTGATCAGCAGCAGCGCGAGCGCCGCGAGAGGCGTGCCGATATGCCCGAGCAGATGACCGAAGCCCGCGGCCAGCGCGTGGCCGAAGCCATTCACACCGGCCATGCCGATCAGCGACGCTTCGAGTGTGCAGCTCGCCACCAGCACGCAGACGAAGCCGAGCCAAAGCCGGATCGTGCCGGGGCCGCGCAAGCCTGCGCCGCCCGGCAGCGCGGACTTCACGAGACGCCACACAAGAGGAATGAACCAGACGGCTGACCCGCCGAACCAGCCGAAAACTACCGTTTGCATACTAGACATCAACGAATGACGGACGCGCGCAAACGCAATCCGTCGAGTTTAAACCGGCGAAGCCCGACGCTTCGAAGGCAGACGCAAGTATGCTTGCGTCCCATTGGAAAGCAGACCGGCGCGCGGCCTGCCGTCGGTGAAAAACAACGGCTGTCGGGACAGCCTTCACCCTTCATGCGGACCGTTCCGACCGTGGCGCGCGCCGCAGGCCGGTTGGCCAGTCAGTGTGCCTTGCTCTCGTCCGGTGATCCGCGCCCCGCTCATTTCGTGCTGCTGTCGAAGGTCAGCGTGTCGCCGTTGTCGAGCACCAGTTGCATCTGCTGCGGCGCGCGCATCTGCACGCCGGTGCGATCGATATGCGTCAGCGCATTGAGATACGCGCCCTCGATCTGTCCGCCCGGCGTCATGCACGCCATGCGCGTGCCGCCCAGCGTCCCGAAGCTCAGCTTGCCGTCTTTCAGCGCATACGAGCCCATATAGCGGTTGCAACCGGAAAAGCCGCTGGCGTGCCGTTGACCGGTCGAGGTGGACAACGTGAGCGTAATCGGCGCGCCCTGGTTCGCGGACGGAATCGCGCGTACGGTGCCGTCAGCCTGTTTCCAGGCGCTCAGCACCCAGCTGGTGTCGTCGAGCAATTGCGCGGCGGCGGGGTTGAAGGGGTCGGGCGCGGCGGCTTCCGAGTCGGGATGTTTCGGGATCGCGCAGGCGCTCAACAGCGCGGCGACGCTCAACGCGGCGATGGCGGTGCGCAGATGCGGGGTGAAATACGGGGCAAAGCGCGCAACACGTCGCGCGGAGGAGCTTTGGAGCATGGCGTCGTTCCTCTTCAAACTGGCGAAGGCGTAAGGGTAACGCACTAAGCTCGCCGCACGCGAGAGCATTGGCGTGCCACGAGCTTATTCAGCGCGCCGTGGCGGCCTTGTACGCCGCCGTTGTGCGCAGGTTGTGCGCAAGTCGTGCGCAGTCGTTGCCCGTCACGCGCGGATCAGGATGTGGCCGCCGCGAGCAAGGTGCGGCGAGGGGCCCGCATGTTAACATCGTGCTCTACCCAATCCCACCCTCATCCGACTTTTATCTGGAGACCTCATGCAGATCGGCCAACGGATCGGCACGCCCCTTTCTGAATCCGCCACGCGTGTCATGCTGCTCGGCGCCGGCGAGCTCGGCAAGGAAGTGATCATCGCGTTGCAACGGCTGGGCGTCGAAGTGATCGCCGTCGACCGTTACCCGAACGCGCCGGGTCACCAGGTCGCGCACCGCGCGCACGTGATCGACATGACGGATCGCGCCGCGTTGCGCGCGCTGGTCGAACAGGAGCGCCCGCATCTGATCGTCCCCGAGATCGAGGCGATCGCGACCGACGAACTCGCCGCTATCGAGGCCGACGCGCTCGCCGAAGTGATCCCAACGGCGCGCGCCACGCAGCTCACCATGAACCGCGAAGGCATCCGCCGTCTGGCCGCCGAGGAACTCGGCCTGCCGACCTCGCCGTACGCGTTCGCCGACTCGCTCGACGAACTGCGCGCGGGCATCGCCAAAGTCGGCTATCCGTGCGTGGTGAAGCCGGTCATGTCGTCGTCGGGCAAGGGGCAGTCGGTGCTGCGCAGCGACGCCGACGTCGAACCCGCATGGCAATACGCCATGGCCGGCGGCCGGGTGAACCACGGCCGCGTGATCGTTGAAGGCTTTATCGACTTCGAATACGAAATCACGCAGTTGACCGTGCGCGCCATCGACCCGGCGAGCGGTGAAGTCAGCACGTATTTCTGCGACCCGATCGGCCACGTGCAGGTGGCGGGCGATTACGTCGAATCGTGGCAGCCGCAGCCCATGAGCCCGCTCGCGCTCGAACGTTCGCGTGAAGTGGCGCACAAGGTCACGGCCGCGCTCGGCGGGCGAGGTCTGTTCGGCGTGGAACTTTTCGTGCGCGGCGATGACGTATGGTTTTCGGAAGTGAGTCCGCGTCCGCACGATACCGGTCTCGTCACGCTGTGCTCGCAGCGCTTTTCGGAATTCGAATTGCACGCGCGCGCGATCCTCGGTTTGCCGGTGGATACGTCGCTGCGGGCGCCGGGTGCGTCGGCGGTGATTTACGGCGGCCTCGACGAGACCGGTATTGCTTTCGAAGGTGTCGCCGCGGCGTTGGCGGTGCCGAACTCGGACCTGCGCCTGTTCGGCAAGCCGGAGAGTTTCGTCAAGCGCCGCATGGGCGTGGCGCTCGCCACGGGCGACACGACCGACGAAGCACGCTCGCGTGCGAAGCAGGCTGCGGCGGCGGTGCGGCCGGTGTCGGCGAAGTAAGTGCCGGCGGGGCGCGCTCGGCATGGTTGTGACGAACCGCCACGCGCCGCTGGTTTCGCGCGGCCGGCATAATCGGCGCGCGCAATCTGAAATGATTGGGCTCGTCGAGCTCATCGACGTTGAGGTACGTATGGCGCTGGAAATCGGCAACAACACGCGGCGCGGGGTGGCCGGCCGTCTCGGCGCACTCGGCGTGCTGTTCGCGCTATGTGCCGGATTGACGGGGTGCGGTCTCGCGGCCGCGCCGTGCCGGATCGCTTCGGCCGGCTTGAAGATCGTGCCGGTGGTCGGGCACGTGGCCGCCGCGCCGACCGATGCGTGCGCCGACGTGATCGATCCATGATCGATTCGCGTCGACTGTCCTGAGCCGCAGCCACGAGGCGCGGCATACCTGGGGCTTGCCTGGCATCGCCCGTGTTTGACTGGCAGCAACGATCGAGGCTTCCCATGAAGAGATGGCTGGTTGCGTTAACCACGGCGGCGGGACTGGCGGCGTCATATGGCGTTGCATGTGCCGCGCCGTTGCAGTTTTCAGAGATTCAGGCAAAAAACCGTCAGACCCACAAATACACCTGTGCGACCGGCAAGATCCTGCAGGTCACCTACTGGAACACGGCGAACGGCCAGAGCTTCGCGCTCGTGCCGGTGAAGGGCAAAGCGCTGCTGTTCGTCAACACCATGTCGGCCTCCGGCGCGAAATATCAGGCCGGCAGCTATACATGGTGGACCAAGGGCCCGCGCGCCGACCTGTACGACGCCATGGACGGCGAAAACGCGCCGCCCATGCTGTCGGACTGCGTCACCATCAATCGCTAGGCATGCGGCGGCGGGTTATCCCAACTGCGCCGCCGATTGCCTCATCATGCTCCTGCCGCGCGGCATTGGCCGCCGGCCGCACATCATTCCCGTTCGAGTAGTAAGCTGTCTGGCGTGGCATCTGCAGCGCGCTCACGTTATGCCATCAAGCCATGCCGGGCGGTGTCCGCATGGCCGTCGTCGTCTTTCGATCGTCCGTTTCCGGACCCCGGCAAGGGGTCGCGGCCCGCGTCCGTATCATCAAGCGAGACCCTCAATGAAAGCATCGGACCTGTTCGTCAAATCGCTGGAAGCCGAAGGTGTCGAGTATGTGTTCGGTATTCCCGGTGAAGAAAACCTCGATCTGCTCGAATCGCTGCGCCGCTCGAAAATCCGTCTGATCCTCACGCGTCATGAACAGGCGGCCGGTTTTATGGCCGCCACTTACGGGCGTCTCACGGGGCGCATCGGCGTGTGCCTGGCGACCCTGGGCCCGGGCGCGACCAACCTCGTGACTGCCGCCGCGTACGCGCAACTGGGCGGCATGCCGATGCTGATGGTCACCGGGCAAAAACCGATCAAGGCGAGCAAGCAAGGGCATTTTCAGATCGTCGACGTAGTGCGCATGATGGAGCCGCTGACCAAATACACGCGGCAGATCGTGTCGGTCAGCAATATCCCGGCGGCGGTGCGCGAGGCGGTGCGTCAGGCGGAAGAAGAGCGGCCCGGCGCCACTCACCTCGAATTGCCGGAAGACGTCGCGCATGAAGAAGGCGACGGCAAGCCGATTCCGAAGAGCTACAGCCGCCGTCCCATCGCCGAGGAAAAAGCCGTGGCGCACGCGGTCGAGGCGATCACCCGCGCGAAGCATCCGTTATTGATGATCGGCGCGGGCGGCAATCGCAAGACGACCACCAAGATGCTGCGCGAGTTCGTCGACCAGATCGGCATTCCGTTCTTCACCACGCAGATGGGCAAGGGCGTGATCGACGAATCGCATCCCATGTGGCTCGGCAACGCGACGCTCTCCGACGGCGACTTCGTGCACCGCGCGATCGACCACGCGGACTGCATCATCAATGTCGGTCACGACGTGATCGAAAAGCCGCCGTTCTTCATGCGCAGCGGCGAGGCCGGCGAGAAGACGGTGATTCACGTCAACTTCCTCGGCGCCGAGGTCGACACGGTGTACTTCCCGCAGATCGAAGTGGTCGGCGATATCGCCAACGCCGTGTGGCAACTCAAGGAAAGTCTCAAGGAGCGCCAGGAGCATTGGGACTTCACGCGCTTCAAGGAAATCAAGGAGCACTTCGAGGCGCATCTGATCAAGGGCCAGCACGACGATCGTTTTCCCATGTATCCGGTACGGATCGTCAACGACGTGTACGAGACCACGCCGGTGGACGGCATCGTATGTCTGGACAACGGCATGTACAAGATCTGGTTCGCCCGCTACTACCGCGCGCACGAACCGAATTCACTGCTGCTCGACAACGCGTTGGCTTCGATGGGCGCGGGGCTGCCGTCCGCGATCGCCACCAAGATCGTGCATCCGGACCGCAAGGTCATGGCCGTGTGCGGCGACGGCGGTTTCATGATGAATTCGCAGGAACTGGAAACGGCGGTGCGTTTGAGGCTGGATCTGGTGATCCTGATCTTGCGCGACGACGCGTTCGGCATGATCCGCTGGAAGCAGGAAAACATGAACTTCCCCGACTACGGCATGACGCTGAGCAACCCGGATTTCGTCGCGTATGCGCAGAGCTATGGGGCAAAGGGTCACCGTATCGAATCGGCGGCGGAGTTCGCGCCGCTGCTGCGCGAATGTTTCGTGACGCCGGGCGTACATGTGATCGATCTGCCGATCGACTATTCCGACAACGAGCGCGTGCTGAATCGCGAGATCAAGCGGCTGTCGGCGCAACTATGAACGGCGGGTGGCTTCACCGGCGACTGACGGGCGAGCGGGAAATGCGCGCGGCTAGTGAGCGGCACGCGAACGGCACGCTAGTGGCAAGTGAGCAGCCAATGAGCAGCCAAGGGGCATGCCCCTTGCTGGCAGTCTTGCTTTTACAGGTATCGGATCAAGGAGACGCGTCATGTTGAACAAGACCTACCCGTACTATCTCGCCAACGTTGCGGTGGCCGCCAACACCGATCTCGAAGTCACCGATAAATTCAGCGGCGAAGTCGCCACCCGCGTGGCGATGGCCGACGCCGCCGCGATCGACAAAGCGATCGGCCACGCCGTCGAGGCCATGCCCGCGCTGCGCGCTTTTCCGCCGTTCAAACGCCAGGCGGTGCTCGAACATTGCGTGAAGCGCTTTCGCGAGCGCTACGACGAACTGGCGCTCGCGCTGTGCATCGAGGCCGGCAAGCCGATCAACGACTCGAAAGGCGAGGTCACGCGCCTGATCGACACGTTCAAGGTGGCGGCGGAGGAAGCGGTGCGCATCGACGGCGAGATCGTCAATCTGGAGATTTCGCCGCGCGCCAAGGGCTACCACGGCTATGTGAAGCGGGTGCCGATCGGCCCTTGCTCGTTTATTTCGCCGTTCAACTTTCCCCTGAACCTGACCGCGCACAAGGTCGCGCCGGCTATCGCGGCAGGTGTGCCGTTCGTGTTGAAGCCGGCGAGCCGCACGCCGGTCGGCGCGCTCATCATGGGCGAGATTCTGGCGGAAACCGATCTGCCCAAAGGCGCATTCTCGATTCTGCCCGCGCATCGCGACGGCGCCGATCTCTTCACCACCGACGAGCGCTTCAAATTGCTGTCCTTCACCGGCTCGCCCGCGGTGGGCTGGGATTTGAAGAAGAAGGCGGGCAAGAAAAAGGTGATTCTGGAATTGGGCGGCAACGCGGCTGCGATCGTCGACGGCGATCAGGGCGGAAAGCTCGACTATGTGGTCGACCGGCTCGCATTCGGCGCGTTCTATCAGTCGGGGCAGAGCTGCATCGGCGTGCAGCGGATTCTCGTCCACGCCAGCTTGTATGACGCCTTGCGCGAGAAGCTCATTGCCAAGACCAAATCGCTCGTGATGGGCGATCCGAAAGACGAAAAGACCTTCGTCGGGCCGATGATCTCCGAATCGGAATCCAAACGCCTCGCCGGCTGGATGGAAAGCGCGGTGCAGGCGGGCGCGAAAATCATTGCCGGCGGCAAGGTCGAGGGCGCGATGTTCGAGGCCACGCTGCTCGAAGGCGTGAAACGCGACACCGATCTGTACCGCAAGGAAGCGTTCGGACCGGTGGCGATTCTGGAGCGCTTCGACGATTTCGACGCCGCGCTCGCGACCGTCAACGACAGCGACTTCGGCCTGCAGGCGGGCGTGTTCACGGATTCGCTCGCGCATGCGCATCGCGCGTGGGACGAACTCGACGTGGGCGGCGTGGTGATCAACGACGTGCCGTCGTTCCGGGTCGACAACATGCCGTACGGCGGCGTGAAGGATTCCGGGTTGGGGCGTGAAGGCGTGCGCTACGCGATCGAAGACATGACCGAGCTGCGCCTGATGGTGATGCGCGAGACGTGGTAGGACGGCTGTCACGCAACTGTCGTCTGAGCCCACTACGCTGCGAGCGAAGCGCGACGGCGCATGGGGGTGCCCCGAGTGCCGGCGCCCCGGCTTTCGCCGGCGTAAGCAGAAAGCCGGCACATGCGCCATGAGTGTTTTTGCTGAAGTGCTACAATACCGGCCTTTCCGGCGGGTGTTTCCGCCGGCCGGAGCCGGCCGCATTTTTTCCCGCAATACTATCGGGTCCCGTGCGGAACGCCGTGGCTCCGCCTTCATCACAATGCCCTCTGCGGTTCCGACCGCTGCCGCGCGCACGCGCAAAGCGCATTTTTAGCGAAAGCCACCATGTCCGACACAGCCGTCACGCCCAGCACTGCGACTTTTGATCAATTCGGTCTCGCGCCCGACATCCTGAAAGCCGTCAAAGAATCGGGCTACACCATCCCTACGCCGATCCAGGCGCAGGCGATTCCCGTCGTGCTGGCCGGCCGCGACGTCATGGGCGCCGCGCAAACCGGCACCGGCAAGACCGCGAGTTTCTCGCTGCCGATCATCCAGCGCCTGTTGCCGCAGGCGAGCACGAGCGCATCGCCCGCCCGCCATCCGGTGCGCGCGCTGATCCTCACGCCGACCCGCGAACTGGCCGACCAGGTCGCCGCGAACGTGCAGTCGTATGCGAAGCACACTGCGCTGCGCAGCGCAGTGGTGTTCGGCGGCGTGGATATGAATCCGCAATCGGAGCAACTGCGCCGCGGCGTCGAGATTCTGATCGCCACGCCAGGCCGTCTGCTCGATCACGTGCAACAGAAGACCGCCAACCTCGGCCAGGTGCAGATTCTCGTGCTCGACGAAGCCGACCGCATGCTCGACATGGGCTTCCTGCCGGATCTGCAGCGCATTCTCAACCTGCTGCCGAAAGAGCGTCAGACGCTGCTGTTTTCGGCCACGTTCTCGGGCGAAATCAAGAAGCTCGCCGCGACTTATCTGCGCGACCCGCAAACCATTGAAGTCGCGCGCAGCAATTCGACTGCGACCAACGTGACGCAGATCGTCTTCGAAGTCGCCGAAGGGGACAAGACCGGGGCGGTCGTGCAACTGATTCGCGAGCGCAGCCTCAAGCAGGTGATCGTGTTCTGCAACAGCAAGATCGGCGCGAGCCGTCTCGCGCGCAGCCTCGAGCGCGACGGCGTGGTGGCGACCGCGATTCACGGCGACCGCTCGCAGAACGAACGGATGCAGGCGCTCGACGCGTTCAAGCGCGGCGAGATCGAAGCGCTGGTGGCGACAGACGTCGCCGCGCGCGGCCTCGATATCGCCGAACTGCCGGCGGTGATCAACTTCGATCTGCCGTTCAATGCGGAAGACTACGTGCACCGCATCGGCCGTACCGGCCGCGCGGGTGCTTCCGGCGACGCCTTGTCGCTGTGCAGCCCGAACGAGCGCAAGCAGCTTGCCGATATCGAGAAGTTGATCAAGCGTCCGTTGGACGTGCAACGCCTGACGGTGGAAGCGCCGGTGCGCCACCACCATGAAGAGCGCGCACCGCGTCGCGAGCGTAGCAGCGAGGGGCGGGAAGGGCGTGAAGATCGCGGCAGCCGTCGGCGCACGGGTGCGTCGTCGGGTTCGTTTGACCGGCCGCATCATCATCGCGCGCAACCGGTGGATGATTTCTTCCTGAAGCCATATGAGCCGTCGCCTGCTTCGGTTCGCAAGGTCGAGGAGGCCGACGCTGCTTCGGCCGCGCCGCAGAAGTCCGCTTCCAAGCAGCCGTTGGCGGCGCTGTTGGGCGGGTTCGGAATGCCGAGAAAGTCGCCGTCGTCTTCCTGATCCAGACTCGAATCGCGGTTATCCTGCTGCGGGTAATCCCATTCGTTTTGCCCATGCCACCGTGGCGGCGGCATAAAAGCCGTCTAGCGTCGTATGGGCCTTAGCGCTTTCCAGCTTGAGCCCCAGATGCCGCGCCGCCGCGCTCAGCGCGTCGAGTGGCTCATTGCTGTCCAGCGCCGTAGCGCCGTTCTGCTTGCTGAGTTTTTCGCCCTGTTCGTTCATGACGACGGGCACATGCAAATACTCGGGCGTCGGCACGCCCAGGCAGCGCTGCAAATAGATCTGCCGTGCCGTTGAATCCATCAAATCCGCGCCGCGCACAATGTGCGTGATGCCCGCGTCCGCGTCGTCGACGACCACCGCCAGTTGATACGCCCATTGGTCGTCCGCGCGCTTCAGCACGAAATCGCCCACCTCGGTGGCCAGGTTCTGTGTCTGCGTGCCTTGCCAGCGGTCCTCGAACGTGATGATCGCGGCGTCGCCGTCGGGCACGCGCAGTCGCCATGCGCGCGCCGGTTTGCCATGCAGGCCTTCGCGGCAGGTGCCGGGATAGGCGAGGGTGGTGTTGCGCGCATGCGCGTGCAGCAGCGAGTCGGCGATTTCCTTGCGCGTGCAGCCACACGGATAGATCATGCCGCCGGCCTTCAATTCCTCCAGCGCCTGCTGGTAGCGCGCGAGGCGTTTGCTTTGCCAGACAGGCGGTTCGTCTGCCTGCATGCCGAAGCGTTCGAGGGTGGCGAGAATGTCTTCGGCGGCGCCCGGCACGGTGCGCGGGCCGTCGATGTCTTCAATGCGCACGAGCCACGCTCCCCGATGCGCACGCGCGTCCAGCCAGCTTGCAAGCGCGCTGACCAGCGAGCCGAAATGTAGCGGGCCGGTGGGCGACGGCGCGAAACGTCCGCGGTAGGGCATGCCGGCCTTGGCCCCGGCCCGCAAGCCTCGGCCCGATTGTTGCGCCGGCTGCGCGGCCACCATCACGCGGCGCGTGCCGCCTTGCTGTCCGGATGACATTCCGGACACGTCTTGCCCGCCACGTACATGGGCGATTGTTGCGCTTCCGGCGAAACCACGGCGCGGCAGCCGAAGCATTGCGTCGTCTTGCTGGGCTCAAGTTGAGGATTGAGCGCGGTGCGGTAGTCGAACACGAAGCAGTCGCCGTGATAGTGGGCTCCGCCCACTTCCTCGAAGTACTTCAGAATGCCGCCTTCGAGCTGGTACACGTTCTCGATGCCCACGTCCTTCATGTGGATCGCCGCTTTCTCGCAGCGAATCCCACCCGTGCAGAACGACACAACCGTCTTGCCTTCCAGATCGGCGCGATTCTGCTCGATGACTTCGGGAAACTCGCTGAATTTCGTAATGCGGTAGTCGAGCGCGTTATCGAACGTGCCGACGTCGACTTCGAATGCGTTGCGCGTGTCGAGCATCACGACGGGGCGGCCTTGATCGTCGTGACCGCGGTCCAGCCAGTTTTTCAGCGTGGGCGCGTCGACGAACGGCGCACGGCCTAGCTCCGGCCGGATGGCCGGTTTTTTCATCGTGATGATCTCGCGCTTGAGCTTGACCAGCATGCGGGTGAACGGCTGCTTGTCCGACAGGCTTTCCTTGAACTGCAAATTCGCGAACTTGCCTTCGAACAGCGCGTCGTGACGGATGTAGTCGATGAACGCGTTCGTAGCCTCACGCGTGCCGGCGACGAACAGGTTGATGCCTTCCGGCGCCAGCAGAACAGTGCCCTTCAGGCCGAGCGCATTGCAGCGCTCCGTGACGAACGGGCGCCATGCGGCGGTGTCTTCGATAGTCGCAAATTGATACGAAGAGAGGTTGACGATACTCATAAGTGTCCAGCGGTAAGAGGTGACCGGCGTTGCGGAAAACGGGGCGCATTGGGCTCCCGCTTTCAGGCGCCACGCGGCACGGCCACGTCGAATGGGGCGAAAGCCCTATTATCTCTCAACCCGGCGCGTTCCCCGACTCGGCCGAATGGCCAGCGGGTTGCGGTAGCGCAAATCGTTCTCGAACTTGCTGTCGATTTGCCCTGCTCAGGCGGACGTCCGCATGCTCCGCCACCTCAGAAACGCCTGTGCACGCGGCTCGCGCGTTTGCGCCCTAAGCCGGACGGCCAACGAGCGGTTTTGGCCTGAAAACTCCGGAACGGTGGAGTTACAATGTCGCCCATGTCAGATCCCCGCTTCGTTCATCTCCGCGTTCACTCCGAATTCTCGATTGCCGATGGCATCGTGCGCCTTGACGACGTCGTCAAGGCCGCCGCCAAAGACGGCCAGGGCGCGCTCGCCCTCACCGATCTCGGCAACGCATTCGGCCTCGTCCGTTTCTACAAGGAAGCCCGTGGCAAAGGGGTCAAACCCATTGCCGGCTGCGACGTCTGGATCACCAATCCGGACGACCGCGACAAGCCTTCCCGTTTGCTGCTGCTGGTCAAGGACCGGCGCGGCTACCTGAACCTGTGCGAACTGCTCAGCAAGGCGTCGCTCACCAACCAGTATCGCGGTCGCGCGGAAGTCGAGGCCGGCTGGCTCGAAACGGGTCTCGGCGAAGGGCTGCTCGCGTTGTCGGGCGCACAGCAGGGCGACATCGGCCTCGCGCTCGCGGCGGGTAACGAAGAAGCGGCAAAGCGCAACGCGCTGCATTGGGCGAAGGTATTCCCCGGCGGCTTTTATATCGAGTTGCAGCGCTGCGGTCAGCCCGGCGGCGAGCATTACGTGCAGCAGGCGGTCGCACTCGCGGCGTCGCTGAAACTGCCGGTGGTCGCCACGCATCCCATGCAGTTCATGACGCCGGACGACTTCACCGCGCACGAAGCGCGCGTGTGTATTTCCGAAGGCGACATTCTGGCCAATCCGCGCCGCCCGAAGCGCTTTACGTCTGAGCAGTATTTCCGCACACAGGAAGAGATGGCCGCGCTGTTCGCGGACATTCCGTCGGCGCTCGCCAACTCGGTGGAAATCGCCAAGCGTTGCAACCTCACGCTCGAACTCGGCAAGCCGAAGCTGCCCCTCTTCCCCACACCCGACGGCATGTCGCTCGACGACTACCTCGTGCATCTGTCGAAAGAGGGCCTCGAAAAGCGTCTCGAGCAGCTTTATCCGGACGAAGCCGAACGCGCGGCGCAACGTGCCACGTACTACGAGCGCCTCGAATTCGAGTGCGGCACGATCATCAAGATGGGCTTTCCCGGCTACTTCCTGATCGTGGCGGACTTCATCAACTGGGCGAAGAACAACGGCGTGCCGGTCGGTCCGGGCCGGGGCTCGGGCGCCGGGTCGCTGGTCGCATACGCGCTCGGCGTGACCGACCTCGATCCGCTGCGCTACAACCTGCTGTTCGAACGTTTCCTGAATCCGGAGCGGGTGTCCATGCCCGACTTCGACATCGACTTCTGCCAGCACGGCCGCGATCGCGTGATCCAGTACGTGAAGGAAAAGTACGGTGCGGACGCCGTGTCGCAGATCGCCACGTTCGGCACGATGGCGGCGAAGGCGGCGGTGCGCGACATCGGCCGCGTGCTCGATCTCGGCTATATGTTCACGGACGGCATCGCCAAGCTGATTCCGTTCAAGCCGGGCAAGCACGTCACCATTGCCGACGCGATGAAGGAAGAGCCGCTGCTGCAGGAGCGCTTCGACAACGAAGACGAAGTGCATCAGCTGCTCGAACTCGCGCAGCGCGTGGAAGGGCTGACGCGTAACGTCGGCATGCACGCGGGCGGTGTGCTGATCGCGCCGGGCAAGCTGACCGATTTCTGTCCGCTGTACACGCAGGGCGACGAAAGCGGCGTGGTGAGCCAGTACGACAAGGACGACGTCGAAGCCGTCGGCCTCGTGAAGTTCGACTTTTTGGGTCTGACCACGCTCACGATTCTCGACTGGGCCGAGCGCTATATCCGGCGTCTCGATCCGTCCAAGCAGGACTGGTCGCTCGGGCAAGTGCCGCTCGACGACCCGGCGTCGTTCTCGATCCTGAAGAAAGCGAATACGGTCGCCGTGTTCCAGCTGGAAAGCCGCGGCATGCAGGGCATGCTGAAAGACGCGCAGCCTGACCGCTTCGAGGACATCATCGCGCTGGTCGCGTTGTACCGTCCGGGCCCAATGGACCTGATTCCGAGCTTCTGCGCGCGTAAGCACGGCCGCGAAGTGGTGGAATATCCGGATCCGCGTGTCGAATCTGTTCTGAAAGAGACCTACGGCATCATGGTCTACCAGGAGCAGGTCATGCAGATGGCGCAGATCATCGGCGGCTATTCGCTGGGCGGCGCCGACTTGCTGCGTCGCGCGATGGGTAAGAAGAAGGCCGAGGAAATGGCCGAACATCGCGAGTTGTTCCGCCAGGGCGCCGCGAAGAACGGTCTGACCGCTGAGAAGGCCGACGAAATCTTCGACTTGATGGAGAAGTTCGCGGGCTACGGCTTCAACAAGTCGCACGCGGCCGCGTACGCGCTGCTGGCGTATTACACCGCATGGCTGAAGGCGCACCATCCGGCGGAATTCATGGCGGCGAATATGTCGCTCGCCATGGACGACACGGACAAGGTCAAGATCCTGTTCGAAGACTGTCTCACGAACAAGATGGCGGTGCTGCCGCCGGATGTGAATCTGTCCGCGTATCGCTTCGAGCCGGTCGCCGAGCCTGACGGCAAGCGCTCGAAAACGATCCGCTACGGCCTCGGCGCAATCAAGGGCAGCGGCCAGAACGCGATCGAAGAAATTCTGCGCGCGCGCGAAGACGGTCCGTTCATCGATATTTTCGATTTCTGCAACCGGGTCGACCGCCGCATCGTCAATCGCCGCACGGTTGAAGCGTTGATCCGCGCTGGCGCGTTCGACACCTTGCATGCGAACCGCGCGCAACTGATCGCCTCCGTTTCGCTCGCCATGGAAGCCGCCGAGCAGGCGAGCGCCAACGCGCTGCAAGCGGGCCTGTTCGACATGGGCGACGCGCCGTCGCAAGGTCACGAACTGGTCGACGAGCCGGAATGGCCGGAAAAGAAAAAGCTGCAGGAAGAGAAGGCCGCGCTCGGCTTCTATCTGTCGGGCCATCTGTTCGATGCCTACAAGAACGAAGTGCGCCGCTTTGTGCGCCAGAAGATCGGCGAGTTGAAGGAAGGCCGCGACAAGCTGGTCGCGGGTGTGATCGCGTCGCTGCGCACGCAGATGACCCAGCGCGGCAAGATGCTGATCGCGCTGCTCGACGACGGCACCGGTCAATGCGAAGTCACGGTTTTCAACGAAACGTTCGAAGCGCACAAGCAGCTGTTCAAGGAAGACGAACTGCTGGTCGTGCAGGGCCAGGCGCGTAACGACGCGTTTACCGGCGGGATTCGTTTCACTGTCGACACGGTCATGGACCTCGGCCGCGCACGCTGTCGTTACGCTGAGGCCGTGAAGGTGCAGATGAACGGCAACGCGGACGCGCTGGCATTGCGTCGTGTGCTTGAAGCGCATAGCGCAGGCAAGGACGAACCGCCGGCGGCAGCGGCACCGGCGGCTTCATCGCGCGGCGGGAACGGCGGTGGAAACGGTGGTGGCCGCAATGGTGGCGGCTACGGCGGTGGTGGGCAGCGTCAGGCGGTACAGATTCCGAACGGGCTCGCCGTGCAGGTGGTGTATCGCAGCCAGAACGCGGAAGGTGAAATGCGTCTGGGCGACGCGTGGCGCGTGAAGCCGACCGACGAACTGCTCGCGGCGTTGCGCGGTGAGTTCGCCGGAAGCTCGATCGAGATCGTGTATTGATGGTGGGTTGATGCTGGCTTTTGCCGCGCCAATGGCGCGGCAAAACCTGACTGTGACTCGAAGCGGCGAATCCCTGCGACGCGGGCATGAGCGAGTGCCGCTAAGCACGCCGCCTTATCAAGCGTGCGATCTTTCACGAGCGCGAGGCAATCAGCCGGCTAGACCAACCGACGGTGATTGGCGACCCATGCCCCGCAAGCTAGCGCCGCGCCTTCTCCCCCAAGCGCGCCAGCTTCAAAAACCGGTAATACACCGTCTCCGCATTGAACACCGCGATCATGAAACCGGCGCGGCCGTCCAGAAAACCACGACGCAGCAAATAAGTCCGCACGAACGCCCACGCGCCGCGCCCGAGCGCCTTGCCGAAGCTACCTCGCTGGCCCGCCGCGTGACGTTGCTGGGCGCCCGCTGTCGAATACGCGTCGAGCTTGCGCAACACACCTTCAAAGTCCTCGTACGAGTAATGCATCAGCTTGCCGGTGAGACGCTGCGCCGGCGTGTCGAACACCAGCCGCTCGTGTACCAGGTCGTCGGAGAAGCGCGCGGCGCCGCGTTTGAACAGTCGCGGAATCCAGTCCGGATACCAGCCGCTGTGATGAATCCAATGCCCGCAAAAACTCGACAGCCGGTCTACCGCATAAACGTCGGCGGTTGGGGCGGCCAGCGCCGCGCGGATCGCTGAGGCCAGCTCCGGTGAGACGATTTCGTCGGCGTCGATCGAAAGAATCCAATCGGTGCCGAGCGCGTCGACCGCGCGATTCTTTTGCGGGCCGAAGCCCGGCCAGTCGGTCTGTTCGATCACGCGGGCGCCGTGCGAACGGGCGATGTCGGCGGTGCCGTCCGTGCTGCCGCCGTCGATCACGACGATCTGATCGGCGAACGCCACGGCTTGCAGGCATTCAGCCAGCCGCGCCGCCGCGTTTTTGGTGATGATGGCGACGCCGAGGGTGGTTTCTTGCATACCTGAGTAGCGTGAAGGGCAAAATGACGGAACGCTTCGCACCAGCCGGCGCCCCCCAGGCATGTTGCGCGAAGCAGCGGGCATAAGCGAGTTGCCGAAGCGAGTTGCCGAAGCGAGTTGCCGAAGTATACACAGCCGATCCCCAACCGCCGACGCCCATCCCCAACCGTTTACAATGCTCTTTTTTGATATTCCGCCCGGCCGGCATTCCGTCTGCCGCGCGGTTGCCGTCCCGCATTCTCCGAGGATTCCTTGAGCGCGAAGCCAACGTTAAGCAAACCCATCGGTACAGGTGAGGCGTCGTCGCCCGCCGTCGTCTTCAAACGGCTGTGGCCGTATATCAAGCCGCTGATCTGGGTTCTCCTCGGCGCAATCGTTGCAATGGCCGTCAGCGCCGCGACCGACGCGGCGATCCCTGCGTTGCTCAAGCCTTTGCTGGACAAGGGCTTCGGCGCGCATGCCAACGACAAAACCAAGTGGTTCGTGCCGGCCGCGGTGATCGGCCTCGCGCTGGTGCGCAGCCTGTCGCAATACGCATCCGGGTATCTGCTTGCCTACGTGACGAACAACATCCTGCTCGATCTGCGTCTGAAGATGTTCAGCCGCATGATTCATACGAGCGTCGCGTTCTTCCAGCGCGAAACCGCGAGCACGGTGATCAACGCGATCGTCTTCGAGGTGAACCAGATTCTCAACGTGCTGCTGAGTGTGCTGGTCACGCTGGTGCGCGATTCGCTCACCGTGGTCTTCCTGCTCGGCTATCTGTTCTATCTGAACTGGCGTCTGACGCTGATCGTCGCGGTGCTGCTGCCGGCGATCGGCTGGCTGGTCGGCAAGATCAACCGCCGCCTACGCCGTCTGAACCGCGAGCATCAGTTGCTGACCAATGAGCTGTCGTACATCGTCGAAGAGTCGGTGGGCGGCTACAAGGTCGTCAAGGTGCACAACGGCGAGCAGTACGAGATGGATCGCTTCGAGTCGATGAGCAAGCGTCTGCGCGGCTATGCCATGCGCATGACCGTGTCCGGTGGACTCGCGCAACCGTTGACGCAGTTCCTTGCGTCGATCGCGCTCGCCGTGGTGATTACGATCGCGGTGGTGCAGTCGTCGTCGGATCAGACCACGGTGGGCGGCTTCGTCGCCTTCGTCACGTCGATGCTGCTGATCATCTCGCCGCTCAAACACCTGATGGACGTGAACCAGCCGCTGCAGCGCGGCATGACGGCGTGCGAGCTGATTTTCGGCCTGATCGACGAGCCGTCAGAACCGGAAGGCGGCGGCAAGCCGCTGGAACGCGCGCGCGGCGAAGTGGAGTTCCGCGACGTCTCGTTCAACTACAGCGCGAACGCCACGCACAACCGCCACACGCTCGACCAGGTGTCGTTCAGGGTGGCGCCGGGTGAAATGGTCGCGCTCGCGGGCCCGTCGGGCAGCGGCAAGACCACGCTGGTAAATCTGCTGCCGCGCTTTTTCGATCCGAGCGGCGGTCAGATTCTGGTCGATGGCGTGGCGATCCCCGAATACGATCTGCACGCGCTGCGCAGCCAGATCGCGATGGTGAGTCAGGACGTGGTGCTGTTCAACGACACGGTCGCCAATAACGTCGCGTACGGACAGGTCGCCGATCCCGACAAGGTCAAGGCGGCGTTGCGCGCGGCCAACCTGTGGGACACCGTCGAGGCCATGCCGAAAGGCATCGAAACGCTGGTCGGCGACAACGGCATGATGCTCTCGGGCGGCCAGCGGCAGCGTCTGGCGATTGCGCGGGCGATCTACAAGGACGCGCCCATCCTGATCCTCGACGAAGCAACGTCGGCGCTGGACTCCGAATCCGAACGCCACGTCCAGGCCGCGCTGGAAACGCTGATGAAGGGCCGCACGACGCTCGTCATCGCGCACCGCCTGTCGACCATCGAGCGTGCCAACCGGATTCTGGTGATGGAAGCGGGGCGGATCGTCGAGAGCGGCAGTCATCGTGAACTGCTGGCGAAAGACGGGCTGTACGCGCATCTGCACCGCATCCAGTTCCAGCAGAGCGCGGCGTAACGCGCGCGACACGTCGATCGGCCATTCGGGTCTCCATTCACGCGGTTCGCCAGCGCGGACCGCGCATGACTTGCCCCTTAACATTTGACGAGGCGCTGGCTCGCGCTGTCTGCTGAATGAAGAAACTTGGACTTTCCAGTAACGCGCTGCAGCACAGCGGCGGCCTAGAGCGCTACGCCATGGATCTCGTGCGCGGCCTCGCCGCGCGCGGCATCGAGCCGGCTTTCTTTGCGCGTCGCTTCGATGCGTCGCTGGCGGAATACGCGATGGTCGAGCCACACCGCATCAACGTGTCGTTTCTGCCGGGCAAGTTGCGCGACCGCTGGTTTTCATGGCGGCTGCGCGGCGCACGTCGTGCGGCGCAAGTCGATGTGCTGATCGGCTGCAACCGCGTCGACTCGTCCGATATGGCGATCTGCGGCGGCACGCATCTCGGCTTTTTACGGGCGACAGGGCGTGCGCAGAAGCGTTCGGACCGCTGGCAGATTGCGCTCGAGCGCCGTCAGTACGAGCGCTCGAAGGTCGTGGTCGCGCATTCGCAACTGATGCACGACGAACTGCGCGAACTGTACGGCGTAGACGAGGCGAAAATCCGCGTGCTGTACCCCCCCGTGGACGGCACGCGTTTCGCGCCGACCGACGCCGCGACGCGCGCCACCCTGCGTCGCAAATATGGTTTTGCCGACGACGAGATCGTCCTGCTGTTTCCGTCGAGCAGCCATGAGCGCAAGGGTTTGCCGCTCATCGAAGCCGCGCTGCCCGACACGGCGCTGCCCGTGGTGGTGGCCGTGGCCGGACGGCCGCCCGCGCGCACGTCCGGGCGGCTGCGCTATATCGGCTATGTGAAAGAGCTCGCCGAGTGTTACCAGGCCGCGGACTTCACGATCCTCGCATCCACGTATGAGCCGTTCGGTCTGGTCGGTATCGAA
Source organism: Paraburkholderia sp. RL17-381-BIF-C (assembly GCF_046026435.1). NCBI lineage: Bacteria > Pseudomonadati > Pseudomonadota > Betaproteobacteria > Burkholderiales > Burkholderiaceae > Paraburkholderia > Paraburkholderia sp. RL17-381-BIF-C. The sequence continues at coordinate 68,396 of NZ_JARESX010000005.1, forward strand.
TCGGTGATGTGCGGCACCCCGGTCATTTTCCCGTCGACCATTGGCTGCTGCGATGCGATCGCCCCTCACGCGAAATTCATTTTCGCACCGGACAACGTGGCGGATCTGCGTGCCACGCTCGAGCGGGCGGTGGCGGCGCATCGCGACGGCATGCGTCGCGCGCCGTCGGAACGGGCCCGCGACGCAGTGCTTTACGACCCAGGCGTAGCCGCTCACGTGGACGCGCTGCTGAGGTTGGCCGAGCAACTCGACGCGACGCGTTAGGGACCGCCGGACCCTTGTCGCACAAGGAGCGGGCGGCCTTGCTGGCGCGGTTTCGCGCCGTTCCGCGGCAGGGTCACATGTTATAATTTTTCACTCTCAACGCTCGAACTCAATTCGGGCCGAACACCCACTTATTTCATCGAGCTTTCCATGCCGGCCTGGACAGGCGGCGGGCGAGAGGCGCCGCATCCCGAGCCGCGCCGGCCCGTCGTGACGGGGCCGTAGCCGCTGCACTGGAGGCCTTCGGGAAGAATACCGCTGGAGATTGTGCATGGCGAACGCGACCTCGCGCCGGGTATCGGCGCACAGCAAGATCGCGGCGGGAACCAACGCGCCGATGAGCCTATGAGTCGGCTTGCCGGGCGTCTTCGTATTTTTGCGCGGGCTATCCCGCGATTGTTGATCAAGCCACTGCGCCGCGAGCCACGGCATCCGCGCAGCATTCTGATTGCACACCATTTGTTGCTTGGCGACACGCTGCTGCTCACGCCGCTGCTCGCCAAGTTGCGCGCGCAATATCCGCAAGCGCAGATCGTACTGACCTGTCCGAAGGCGATCGTGCCGCTGTATGCCGGTCGGCCTTTCGACGTCACGGTCTTGCCCTTCGATCCGCGTGATGCGAAGTCGGTGCGGGACGTTTTGCTTTCCGGACCTTACGACCTCGGCATGGTGCTCGGCGACAATCGTCACAGCTGGCTCGCGTTGGGCGCGGGCTGCCGCTGGATCGTCGGACACGCGGGCGATGAGCCGGCCTGGAAGAACTGGCCGCTCAACCGGAGCGCGCCGTATCCCGCGGCGCCGGCCGCGTGGGCCGACCTCGCCGCGGAACTGGTCGACGGACCGCCGCCGCGCGCTTACGCGCCCGCCGACTGGCCCGCGCCGCAGCATGCGGCGTTACCCGAGCCGTCGCTACTGGCGAAACCTTACGTCGTGCTTCATCCGGGGGCGAGCACCAGCGTCAAACGCTGGCCCAATACGCGCTGGCGCGAGCTTGCGCAACGTGTGGAAGCGCTTGGCTATCTGCCGGTCTGGACCGGCGGCCCCGGCGAAGCCGAGCTGATTCGCGCGATCGACCCGGACCCTCATCATCCCAACCTGGCGGCGCGGCTTGGCCTCGGCGAGTTGTGGCATCTGTTTGCCGGCGCACAAGCCGTGGTTTGTCCCGATACCGGGGTCGCGCATCTGGGGCGTCTGATTGGGGTGCCCACGCTTGCGCTGTTCGGCCCGGGCAACGCTTCGATTCATGGCGCGGGGCGCTACTGGCGCGAAGTGCCGTTCGTGCCCATTACGATCGCGGAGATGCCCTGTCGCGATCAGCCTTTTATATTCCGCCGCAAGGTAGCATGGGTGCGGCGCTGTGATCGCAACGAGACGACCTGTGTGGCCTGGCGCGGCGACCATGCCGAGTGTATGGGCCGGCTGTCTGTCGAGTCGGTGTACAACGCATTGCAAAATGTTCTGGTGAAAGTGTAATGACTCACACGGCTGCGCGAGTGGAGCGCGTGTTATGGGTTGCCTGTCCCGTGATTCTGTTCGTGGTGATGTTCGGCCACATGACGGCGCTCGTCTTCAATGCGCTCGCACTGATGGCGCTCGGCGTCGTGGCGGCCGCCTGTTCGGCGAACCGGCCATCGCTATTGAAGTGGCCGCTGGTGCTGCCCATCGTGGGTTGGGCCGGCTGGAGCCTCGCTTCTGTCGCATGGTCCATGTATCCGATGATCAGCCTGCACGCGTGGTGCGACGAGGTGCTCTATCCGCTGGTGTCGTTCTGGGGCTTCTGGCTGTTCGGCACCGAACTGCGGCGGCCGGCGCCCGTGGTGCTCGTCAACTGGGGCGCCTGCGTGGTGCTCGCCGTGATCAGCGCGCTCTACTGGGGGCATCTGCAGCCGCCCACCGCCAATACTTTTCCGCTGCATTTCTATAATCGCGTCGGCCATACCAGCACGCTCGCGGTGTTTGCCATGCCGCTCTTCGCCGGCTTCCTGCTGAAGCCGCGTTGGCGCGTGATCGGCGCGAGCGGCATCGTGCTGTGCCTGTTCATCGGACTGGCGACCCTCAATCGATTCTTCTGGCCGGCGGCCGCCGTGACGCTTCTGGTCGCGTTGTTTCCGCTCTACCGGCGCCGCCTGTTGCTGGCGGTGCTGGTCGTCGCCGTGGTCGGCGCGGCCGGCGTCGGCACGCTCGAGTTCAGTTCCCGTCTGCGCACGGCCGGCACCGCGCCCGCCGCCAGCCAGCCGCGCGATGTCGCGATCGACGGTCATCAGGTCTACGTGCCCGGCTCGCTGTCCGCGATCGGCGACACGGTATCGGCTGACACGCGTCCGAAGCTGTGGGCGTTTTATGTCAGCGAAGCCGAGCGCCATAGGTGGGTCGGAGTGGGCTTCGGCAAGCCGTTGCCGGGGATCGTCTATCGTGGCGAAATGCCCGCCAGTTTGCTGGCGGTCGAACCGCAGGCGCTGACTCACGCGCACAACCTGTTCATCAACACGTGGTTGCAGACGGGCTTCATCGGCGTCGCGCTGCAGACGGCGTTGTTGCTGTGCCTCGTCGCGCGCTTCTGGCGGCTTCGGCGGGTCGAGCCCTGGTTGTGCGCAGCGGGCGTCGCGCTGGTGGCCGGCATGATCGCGAAAAATACCACCGACGATTTCATGTGGCAGACCACCATGCTCGCATTCTGGGCGTTTGCGGGCCTGCTGCTGGGTTGTGCGGAGCAAGTCGGCGCTTCCGGCGAAGCGTCGCTCGACACTGTACGCGGCAAGGTCACGGCAGTACGCAGTGAACAGCGGCGTGAAGCGCCAACAGCCAAGCTGGGCGAATAACCAAGGTGACCAACGCAAACCCGCACGCTACCGAAGCTGACCGCACGCCGCTGCGTATCCTGTTCCATATCAACGATTTCGGTAAAGGCGGCACCGAGACCGCGCTTCTGTCGTGGCTCAAGACGCTCGACCGGCGGCTGTTCGCGCCGAGCCTCTCGGTGGCGTATCCGACCGACGACCTGTTGTTCTGGCGCGCGCAGTCGACCCCCGACGACGTGCCCGTCCATGTGCTCGCCTCATCGAAGTGGATGTACTCGCTTCATCAGGAGGCCCGAAAGCGCAAGCTGGGCAAGGGCGAGAAGTTATTGCACAAGCTGCTGACCTATGGCGCGATCCGGCCGCTGGCTGCGCTGCGCATGCGGCGTCTCGCCAGGCAGCACGATCTGATCTGCGATTTCGATTTCTCGCTGCGCCACGTGGCGGGAAGCGGCCATGTGCCGTGGTTCGGCGTGAGCCATTTCAGCCTGGCGGCGCGGCTCGGCAGCAAGAGCGCGCGCTACATCGCCCGGCGGGTCAAGCATTATTCACGTTATTCGGCGATCGCCGTGCTGACGCCCGCCATGCTGCGCGAGGCGCAGGAACTCTTCTCGGCAACCGCGCTGGATATCGTCGAATTGCCGAATGTGATCGACGTCGATGCACTGCGGCGCGCGGCGCGCGCGCCGATCGAACGCCCGGCCGACTCGTTCATCGTTTCGGTGGCGCGCCTGGACGAAGGGCAGAAGGATCACAAGACGCTGCTGAGAGCCTACGCTCAGGTGCGCGAGCGTGGCCGTTGCAAGGCGGCGCTCGTTCTGATCGGCGAGGGGCGCGACCGGCGCGAACTGGAGCAACTCGCCGACGAACTCGGGATCGGTACAGCGGTGCATTTTCTGGGTTTCTGCGCGAATCCAGCGCCTTATATCCGGCAGGCGGAACTGCTGGTGTTGAGCAGTCGTTATGAGGGTTTCGGCATGGTGCTCGGCGAGGCCATGGCGCTCGGCACGCCGGTGCTGTCGGCAGATTGTCCGACTGGGCCAAGGGATTTGCTGGAAGGCGGCAAGGCCGGCCTGCTGGTGCCGGTCGGCGACGTGGACGCGATGGCGCGCGCAATCGAACGTCTGCTGACCGACACGGAATTGCGCCGCACGCTCGTGCAAGCAGCGCAGCAAAAGGTCGAAACGTTCACGCCGGCCAGCGCCAACCAGCGCATGCTGGACCTGGCGTTGCGGCTTTCGGCGCAACAGGATTCACAGGACGTGCAGGCGTTGCGCTGAAGCGCGCGCCAGGCTCACGCGCACTGGCGTTGTGCCGTTGCACGATGCAGGATTCGCCGGGCGCACCAACGTCACGCTGAACCGCGCCAGATTCACACGCCGCCAGTCACCAGTGGCAACACGGTCAGGTCTGGATGCGTGCCTTCCACAATGCTGCGTCCCACGTGCACACCTTCGTACAACGCCTCGTCCTCGCCCGCGAAGCTCTCTTCGCCGTCGGCGTGAAACGGCACCGCATGCCCTGGGATGGTCGGGTCCGCGCCAGGATGGCAAACATAGCCGACGTACGTATAGCGGTTATCCGCTGCGGCCGGCGCGTGCCCCTCGCTGGGCGGGTTTTTCGGACGAGGCGCCACGTGAATCTCAAAACCCTCGTATTCCACCATTTGCCAGGGTGCGGTTTCATCGGCCATGGCCGCCTCCGTCTAGGTCGCGCGCTTCTCAAAAAGTCTAGGTGATTTGAAGCTGAAGCGCGCTCCCAAACGGATTCGGCAAAACCACTACGGCTTGATGGCGCCGAGTTGCTTGAGCAGCGTCAGATTGTCTTCAAGGTGCCAGTTTTCGACGATGCGGCCGTCCTTCACGCGATACAGATCGAAGGCCTGGAAGTCGATGGTCTGGCCGTTGCCTTTGAGGTTCTGGAACTGCCCGGTGAAGTGTCCGTAGAAATGCAGATGAACCGAGGCCCGGTCGCCCGCCACGACGAGGTCGTCGATCTCCGCGTGGAGATCGGGCACCGCCGCACGAAATCCCTTCGATGCCTGCAGCGGACCATCAGGACCTTGCGGGCGGCCGTCCGGCAAGGTGCGGTCCACGAAGGCCGGCGACAGCGCGAGTTTCGCGTAGGCCTCGTCGCCGGTGTTCCAGAAAGCGGCGTAGCGGCGTGCGCTTTGCACGATCGCGGCGGATTGCGCCGAGTTCGATGCGACAGCGAGGTGGTGCGGCGCGGGCAGGTCGGCGTCGCTCGCGGCATGGGCGCTCAGCGCGCCCGCGAGGCTCGCGACAACCAACAGATGACGGGCGATTCGGGACATCGGCGATGCGGACATGGTGCGCTCCAGAGAGAGTTGAAGTGGATGAAGCGCATTCTCTGGCCAATGGTCGTGTTTGATAATTGGTCTGTCGCTTAAAGGATTGTCTATCCATTTTTGAAAATGACCGCCGTTGTATGAGCGTTTGGCTGACGCAGCGAGTCAGTTCGGCCGGCCGCGCGATGTCTATCGTCAGATAGAATGGTGCGCTTTGCCCGTACACGACTCTGCCCATGTGGTTCAAAAACCTTCAGCTTCACCGTCTTCCCGCTCCGTGGTCCGTCACCCCAGAACAGATGCAGAAGTGGCTCGCGCCGCATGCGTTCGCGCCCGGCAACAGCGTCGAGATGCAAAGCCACGGCTGGGCACCGCCGCGCGAGAGCGACGCTAACGACTCGCTGGTGTACGCGCTCAATGGCCAGATGCTGCTGGTGTTTCGCGCCGAGAAGAAACTGCTGCCGGCTTCGGTCGTCACGCAAGTGACCAAGGCGCGCGCGCTCGAACTCGAGGAACAGCAAGGCTTCAAACCGGGCCGCAAACAGATGCGCGAACTCAAGGAGCAGGTCACCGACGAACTGCTGCCGCGCGCCTTCAGCATTCGTCGCGATACGCGCGTGTGGATCGATTGCAAGAACGGTTGGCTCGTGATCGACGCCGGCTCGCAAGCGGTTGCCGATGAAGTGCGCGGCCTGCTGGTGAAGTCGATCGATCAATTGCCGCTCGGCACGGTGCGCGTCACGCATTCGCCGGTCGCGGCCATGACTGAATGGCTGCTTTCAGGCGAAGGTCCCGCCGGCTTCACGCTCGACCAGGACACCGAGCTGCGTTCGCCTGCGGAAGGCAATGCGACCGTACGCTACGTGGGACATACTTTGGATGCCGAAGATATGCGCCGTCATATCGAAGCCGGCAAGCAATGCATGCGGCTTGCCATGACGTGGAACGATCGTGTGTCGTTCGTGTTGACGCCGTCGCTCACGATCAAGCGCATTGCGCCGCTCGACGTGCTGAAAGAAGCAAGCGATCCTACCGCGCAAAACGACGACGAACGGTTCGACTCTGACCTCACGCTGATGACCGCCGAACTCGACCGCATGCTGTGCGATCTGCTCGACGCGTTGGGCGGCGAGCAGGGCGAAGCGGTTCCGCAAGCCGCAGCGGCATAAGAGACTTCAGTTGCCGGCACGCCGGCGCGTCTGAATAGGGCGCGCCGCGTGCGTGTGGCAGCCTCGTCGTGGCGAAGCATTGTGCGCCCGATCTGTGAACGTGTATAAGATGGCGATCGGCAGCAGCGCGCGTCAGTCACGGAGGGCTTGCGATGGTTCGTCTCGTCATGATTCTGCTGGGAGTCGATTATCTGCGCACGCGCTGGCGGTCGCTGCGGCTCGTCGGCTGCATCAGTGTGCTGCTCGGCGTTTTCGTGTTCATCGACGCGCTCGATAGCGCGCTTTACTTTCCGATCACACCGTTCGCGTTACTCCTGTTGCTGGAAGGTCTCGCCACGCTGGCCGTCGCCTGGACCGGCATGGGCGGGCAACGCACGCTGCGCTATGTGAAAGGCATTGCATTCGCCACTGCGGCGGCGTTGATTCTGGTCGGCCACGAGCACGGCAACTTCATTCTGTCGATGATCTTCGGCACGCTCTTTTTCGCCGATGGACTGCTGCAGATCGTCTCGGCCAACGTGGTCCGCTATCGCACGTGGCGGCTCGCGATGATCGGCGGTGGCGTCGAAATCGCGCTGGCGATTTTCTTCTATCAACCTTATCCGACTCACTACGTCGGCACGGTGCCTTACTGTCTCGGTCTCGGCCTGATCTTTGGCGGCTGGAACATGCTCCTGCTGAGCACGCGAGTGCGGCGGCTCGCTTCGAATCCTGCTGCCGCCGCGAGCCCCGGGCTTGCCGCGAAAGATTCCGCGGCGGATGCCGGCATCGCTGCCGCGAGCGAACTCGCTGCCAGCCGTGTGATCGCCCACGAATGGGACGGTCCGCCCGCCGCCGACGAAGCCGCGTTGACCGTGCATGTGTGGACGCCGGTCGGGTCGGCAAAAGGCGAGGCGCGGCGGCAGCCGATCGTCGACCGTTATATCGCGGCGGTGGATCGCAATGGCGTGATATCGACCGGTCATGCCGCGCTCGAATCGCCCGAGGGCATCTACATCAGCCTTTATCCGGGTGTCGAGATCGATCGCTCGCCCGACGACTTCGCGCGGCTTTTACGCGCCACGCGCGAGAACGACGTGCCGGGGCTATTCCAGCCCGATTACGCGACCGAGTCGAAAGCGTGGTGTGCTTCGACGGTGCAGGTGCGAATCCGCAACTACGATCCCGTCCGGCTGCGCCGCTTCTGGGACACGTATCGACAGGACACCACATACAACCTCACGCACCGCAACTGTTCGAGCACGGTCTCGCGCGCACTGGAGGCCGCGATCGAAGGGGCATCGGCGCGCGTGTGGGGCGGTCTCGGCGGATGGCGGCCGTTTCTGCGCGTGATCGCGACACCCGAGTTGTGGGTCGCGGCGCAAGTGCGCAAGCGAGCCGCAACGATGGCATGGACGCCAGGCCTCACGCTCGACTATGCGCGCGCCCTCAGCATGCTGGCCGATCCGCGGCCCTCGGGCTGGGTCAAGATGGCGCGCCTTGCGCTGCGCCGAATGGTTCGTTCGCGCCAGCAATGGCGTGAGGAAGCACGACATGCGCGCGGCGATGAGGATGCGGCGCGTGGCACGGTGCGTGAATGAGGCGCGAATGAGGCGTGCATGAAGCGAGGGTGAGCACGCTCGCGGGCAGCGTTGCCCAACTTCGACGTCGCGGTAAAAATGGCAGTCACATCAATAGCTTGCAGTTTTTGCCGGTTAGTTATGCACAGATTTGCGAACAGATTCTGTTGATAACTCCGAGCGCGCGCCGTACAGCCCAAATGAGTGTTTTCAACCAATATGGCGGGTGTATGCTCAACCCGTCAGTTTGTCGTTGACACCGCTCGACCACACCGGAATCCGGCCGTCGCTCATTGAGGATCAAAACCGCGCGGCGCGTTCTTCGCCCGCTGCGGCTGTGGCTTTTTTATAAGCGTGAACGCGATGGACAGGACGAACCCAGCGGCATCCATCGGGTGGTCAGATGAATGAGCCGCAGCGATTCACGGTGCGCCACGTCAGCATCTACCGTTACTCCGAACCCGTGCGTTTCGGCGAGCATCGCATGATGTTCCGTCCGCGCGCGAGTCACGATTTGCGCCTCGTGACCAACCAGTTGGTAATCACGCCCACGCCGTCGCGGCTGCATTGGCTGCACGACGTATTCGATAACTCGGTGGCGGTCGCGAGTTTCGCGGACAAGGCGCGCGAATTGCGCTTTGACAGCGAAGTGACGCTCGAGCACTTCGAAGCGCCAATGCCCGATTACGCACTCGAACCGTATGCGGTGAACTGGCCGTTCGCGTACACCAACGAGGAAGCGTCCGATCTCGTGAACGCGCGCAGCCGCCCGCATCCGGATAGCGACGTCGACGAATGGGCGCGTCGTTTCGTGCCCACTGCGGGTGGCGCGGCTAAGGGCGGCAAAGGCGGCGCCGGCGGCACGATGGCGCTGCTACGCGCCATGACGCTCGAAATCAAGAGTTCGTTTTTCTATGTGCGCCGCACGGAGAAAGGCGTGAATCGCCCAGGCGAAACCTTGCGCAGTCGCAGTGGTAGTTGCCGCGATTTCGCCGTGCTGATGATGGACGCGGTGCGCTCGCTCGGTCTCGCGGCGCGTTTCGTGAGCGGCTATCTGTTCGTGCCCGACGTGCCCGAGCACGAGGCCACGCAAGGCGGCGGCGCGACGCACGCGTGGTTGCAAATCTATCTGCCGGGTGCCGGCTGGGTCGATTTCGATCCGACCAACAGCATTGTCGGCAACCGCCATCTGATTCGCGTGGCGGTGGCGTGGAACGCCTATCAGGCGTTGCCGTTGTGGGGCACGTGGCATGGGGCGCCGCATTCGTTTCAGGGTTTGCAGGTGGATGTGAGCGTGACCGAAGGCGCGTGAGTGTGACGCAAGGGCGAGTAAGGACGCGACGATGTCCCGGATGCTCGAATCGAAACGTGTTCGCACGTCAATTGAACGTTTCAACTGGAAAAGGGCGCCGCGATGAAATTGCGCGTTGGGTACGAGCTGGTCTATGAATGTGTGCAACCGACGCCGATGCTGCTGATGTTGAACACCCACTATTCGCATGCGAAAGAGGTGCTGGATCCCGATCTGCTGGTGGTCGATCCGGCGGTGCCGATCCGCCAGTATCGCGACAGCTTCGGCAACCTGTGCAGCCGGCTCGTGGCGCCGCCGGGAAAAATTTCCTTTGCGACGCGCGCGGTGCTGGAGGTGTCGTCGGAGCCGGAGACGCGGCCACCATACACCGAACAGCATCCGGTGGAAATGCTGCCTGACGATACGATGGTGTTTTTGCTGGGCAGCCGCTATTGCGAAACCGATCTGCTCTCCGAATTTGCGTGGCAGACCTTCGGCACACTGCCGCTTGGCCGTGTGCGCGTGGATGCGATTTGCAATTATGTGCACAACCACATCGTGTTCGGCTACGACTTTGCGCGGCCGACCAAGACCGCATGGCAAGCCTGGCAGGAGCGCAAAGGCGTATGCCGGGATTTCGCGCATCTGGCCGTGGCGCTATGCCGAGCCATGAATATTCCGGCGCGCTATTGCACGGGCTATATCAGCGACGTCGGCCTGCCGCCGCCTTACGCGCAGATGGATTTTGCCGCGTGGTTCGAGGCGTATATCGGCGGCTGCTGGCAGACGTTCGACCCGCGCAATAATGCGCCGCGTACGGGGCGTGTTCTGATGGCTCGCGGGCGCGACGCGGCCGATGTCGCGATCAGCAATGCCTTTGGGCCGACGCAACTGCTGAAGTTCGAGGTGGTGTGCGAGCCGGTTTAGAAGCGTGGCCGTTGAAGACAAACTTGATTCACAAGACGGCGCTCATGTGAATTGGCGCGGCATCATTCCCCCAGCGCGAGCCCGCGTTTCCTGCGCGCCAGCGCCGCGCCGATCGACACCGCCGCGCCGATACCACCCATTGTCAGCGACAGGATCACGATCAGCGGGCCGGCTTGCGTGCGTGCGGAGAACACGCTGACCAGGAGCCCGGCGAGCGGCTGCGTCATGTTGTTCAGCAGGATCACCACGCCGGTTGTCTTGCCGTAATCCTGTGGCGGAATGATTTGCTGCCGTGCGCTGCGAATGTACACGTTGAACATTTTGTCGAAGCCGACGATCAGCAGGAAGCCGAGCGCATAACCCCAAGGAGCCGCGCTGGCGCCGGCGATCACGCCGCCTGCGCAGATCGAAACGAAGGCGACGAGACCCAGGCGACGGGCCGGCCATGCGGCGCGGGCGATCGTCAACAGAATCAGTACCGTTGCCACGGCGCCGGCCGTTTGCAAGCCGGCGTAGTAGTGACTCGATTGCGCATGAACGCCGGTCACCATTGCAGCGGACGTGGCGAGCGTCACGCCGATCACCAGATTTTCGGCGGCGGCGAGCAGTACGACTTTCTTCAGGCCGGGTAGAACCAGCACGTGACGCAGCGCGATGCGCACGGGCAGCGTCCAGTGGCCCGCGTCGGCGGGCGGCGGATCCGTGGCCCGAAAACCGCTCGTACGTTGCCATAGCAGCAGCGCGCCGTCGGCGAGCAGAAACAGCACACCGGTTGCGCCGACCACCCATTCCCAACGCCACAGGCCGAGCAGCAGCGCGGCGAGCATCGGACCGAGCACGAAACCCAACTGGTCGGCCAACTGCGAATAGGCGAGTACACGCTGGAACCGCTGCGTGCTGAAGATCTGCGGCAGCATGACTTCACGCGCGACGAGCCCCTGGCTCGTCAACACGCCGCAAACCGCCGAAAGTGCGATCAGCCAGCCGATGCCGCCGAACATGGCATAAGCGATCATGCCGCCGAAACACGTCAGCGCGCGCACGGTCTGGCTGACGCGCATCAGTCTGAGCGGCGAGACGCGGTCGCACAAGGCGCCGAAGAAGGGAAACACCAGGTAGCGGGGCAGCGTTTCGATAAAGAACGCCAGCCCCGACCACGAAACCTGGTGTGTCGTCTGGAAGACGACGAGCGGCACGAGAAACAGCAGGACCTGATCGGCGAGACGCGCGACAAACAGCGAGCAGAAAAAAGCCTGATGGTTGACGCGCACCGTTGATGTCCCGCCGTTTATGGGTCGAGACCGATCCTATCAAAGATGGCGGTCTCGCGCCGCAGCGCACCGTGTTGCGCCGGGGAGTCAAGGCAAGCTCGCGAGCCGTGCGGGCGGAGCGCCGAGCTTGCGCGGAACTTTGCGCCTACCGTACGGCGAATACGCTCCAACCGCACGGCTTATCGCAACCTGCTGCTAGCCGCGATAAGCCGCTTCGAGCGGCGCGATATCCAGCTTGACCATATGCATCATGGTGGACATCACACGGCTCGCCCTGGCGGTGTCCGGGTCACGCAGCATTTCGCCGAGCACGTCCGGCACGATCTGCCACGAGACGCCGAACCTGTCCTGCAGCCAGCCGCATTGCCATGGCTTGCCGCCGTCGGTGAGTCGGGTCCAGTAGCGGTCGATCTCCTCTTGCGAACGGCAGTGCACGAACAGCGAAATCGCCGGTGTGAAGGTGAACTGAGGGCCGCCGTTCAGCGCCATGAACTCCTGGCCTTCAATCTCGAACGTGACGGCCAGCACGTCACCCTTCGGCCCGGGGCCGGCGTCGGTGTAGTGCATCGTCGTGGCGATGCGGGAATCGGAAAACACTGACGTGTAGAAGCGGGCCGCTTCTTCCGCTTTGCCGTCGAACCACAGACACGGTGCAATCTTTTGCATGACGTAGCTCCTCCTTCTCACCGGACGAACCGCCCATTACTTCATGGCGGCCATGGCTTGCTGGATTTCTTCCACGCTCAGGTCGCGCTTGTGCGTGGCCAGCGACCAGCTATGGCCGAACGGGTCTTTCAGCTGGGCGTAGCGGTCGCCCCAGAACATGTCGGTGACGGGCAACACGACGGTCGCGCCGGCCTCGACGGCCTGCTTGAAGCTGGCGTCGACATCTTCCACATAGTGGTGAATCGTGACCGGCGTGCCTTTCAGCGAGTTCGGGCCGAACGAGTGGTGCTCGGGCCATTCGTCGGTCAGCATCAGCATGGAATCGCCGATCTTCAGGGTGGCGTGCATGACCTTGCCGCCCGGGCCGGGCAGGCGGATCTGTTCGACGGCGTTGAAGGCCTTGGTATAGAACGCGATGGCGTCCGCGGCGTTGGCGCAGATCAGGTACGGGGTGAGCGCGTGCATCCCGTCGGGGATCGGTTTGACAGCGTTGCTGGACATGACGGCGACTCCTTGAAGTAACAGGTTCGTGAGTTGAAAGACCGACTGTGCGAGTCAGGCCTTCAACGTTACGACGAGTGCATCACCGTTGAATCGACACTCCGGAAAAAATATTTTTTGCGCCGGGCGCGCTGTGAGCGCCCGGTCGGGCGTTTCAACCGGCGGAGTTGTCCTCGTCCGGCGGCGCGGTGGCCGGCGCCGGAACGCCGCCATTCGGCGCGCCGAGGATGCTGATCTGGAAGGTCGGCGTGGCGGCCAGCGATTGCAGCGTGGCGTCTTCGGGGATGTGTTCGAAGAGCGGCAAGATCACCGAGCCGCCGATCACCGCGCGCCGGCTATTGTCGGCGGGCCGCAAGCCCCACACGTCCTGATAGACGACCGGCACCGCGCTGCCGTTGCGCGTGGTGTTGCCGATATACAGCATCACATGGCCGCCGATGTAGATCAGCGTGCGCAACGGCTCGCCGTGCTGCGCCAGATAGTCGAGCCGCTGGGCGGGCGTGGACGACGACAGGTCGAGCAGGCGCCCGGCGCTCATCTGCGTGGACGAATGGCGCGGCAGCCAGACGCCGAACGCCGCGAAGATGCTTTGCAGCTCCGACGAGCAGTCGTTGTAGATGCCGCTATTGCCCCATCCGTAAGGCCGTCCGATCAGCGTTCTCATCAGCGTCGCCAGATGGCGCGGCGTGGCGGCGAGCGGTGTCGGCGCGATTTGCGCGTCGCTCAGGGCGGCGGTGCGGATCAGCGCCTCGCCGTCCGCGTTGCGGGCCGGAACGAGCACCCGGCGCGTCACCGGGGTCGTGCTCGTGCCGGTCTTGTCGCTTGCTTCGCCCGTGCTGCCCGGGTCGCTAGGGTCGCTTTTCCGGCTCGCGTTACCCGTGCCGCTGGCGACGCGTTTGCCCGACGCCGGCCGTGCCGCATCGGCTGGCACGAGGGGCAGCAGCGTGCCGGCCGGCGCGTCGAAGCGGAACACGCCGCGGCTGTCGCGTACAGGCGCCGACGCGACGATCACCGTCCCGAGCGATTTGCCGGTCGCGGCGCGCCATGTGTCGACGAAGCGGTCGTCGGTCATGCCGACGCCGTCGCTGCGCACCCAGCCCTGCACGTCGGGCGTCTGCACATAGAGCCACGCACCGTCGACGCTGCCGCCGAGCACGTATAGCGGCGTGCCCGGCCGCGCGGCGGAAATCTGCAGGTTGTCGAACGGATAGCCTTCGCCGGCCAGACGGTGGTCGTAGAACGACGGGTCGGTGGTCGGCAGTTCGCGCAGCATCAGGTTGCCGGTGGCGATCGCGCGGCGCTCGGGCCGGTAGACGGGCGTCTGCGTGAACTGCCCGACGTTCATGTTGTGCGCGATTGCGTCGATCCACGCCTTGTCGTGCGGCCGGAAGTTTTCTCCGTAGCCGATGCTCGCGCCAGGCTTGCCGGTGTTGTCGAACTTGTCGATGCGCCGCTGCTGCAATGCGGCAATATCCGCACCTTGCTGGCGATAGACGCGCATCGTCACGAAGCTGGCGTTCCACGGCGAGGACGCCGCGGTGCCGGTGCCGAAGTAGCGCGCGTAAAGCACCTGGAAATGGGCGTGCTGATCCGCGGGGCTCAGGAACGGCTGGTCGTAGCCTGGGCTGTCCGGTTCGAGCCAGTGATCGACGTTCTGGTCGTAGCCGGCGATCGGGAACAGCGAGACGGTGTCGACCGGCGCGTGCGTGTCGCGCGTCGGCGACGGGTTGCTGCAGGCGGTGGCCGCCACCAGAGCCGCGCCCAGTGCGGCGGCGCGGCAGGCGTTCGGCCATGCGGCGGCAAGACGGGATAGAACGACAACGGGCATGAGATTCAGCGGAGTAAGTAGAGGACACGATGATACGGTGTCGGCGCGTCGTGGCGCATGTCGTGCCCGCGCCGCATGATGGCGGCTCGTATGCAACGCGTATGTGGTTTCATTGGGGTTCGTATCGTCAATAGCGGCTGCGCGATAGTGTGCTTTACGCGCGGGCTGCCGCAACCGGCGAGCGTTCCACTAAACTCCCTGCCTAACCAAACGCATCGCCTCGAAACATGCTCGAGAGGCGGCATGACCAGGAGAACACCATGCAAACCAGCGCACGTAACCATTTCGCCGGCGAAGTCATCGGACTCACCCATGGCGCCGTGAACGACGAAGTCACGCTGCGCACTCAGGACGGTCTCGAGATCGTCTCGATCATCACGCATGGCAGCGCGACCTCGCTCGGCCTCGCGGTCGGCAAGAAAGCGTTCGCGCTGGTCAAGGCTTCGTCGGTGATCGTGATGGTCGACGTGACGAAGAACCAGGTGTCGGCGCGCAACTGCATCGCCGGTACGGTGTCGGCGGTCACGAAGGGCGCGGTGAACTCGGAAGTGTCGATCAGCGCCGGCGGCGCGCAGATCGCCGCGATTATCACCAACGAGAGCGTCGATCGTCTCGGTCTCGCGAACGGCAAAGCAGCGACGGCGATTTTCAAGGCATCGAGCGTGATCATCGGCGTCGAGTAACGGTCGATCGCCACCGGATTCATTTTCGTCGGCTTGCGCGTTGAACGACAGCCGGCGGGCAGATGGAGCCGGAAGAGCGAGGCCGTGTGCCCAGCGCGCGTCGTGAAGGAAACGGCAGCTTGCTTTAAACTTCACGACTCGCTATTCCTCTTTCCGCTTTCATCACGGACGCCGTCATGTTCGAAGTCTCCTCTGCCTCGCATCTGCCCAAAGCCGCGCACTACGAAGAACTGGTCGGGCAGGCGCGCTCGCTGCTCGCCGGCGAAACCGACTGGATCGCCAACGCCGCGAATTTTTCCGCCTTCGTGTTTCATTCCCTCAGTGATCTGAACTGGGCCGGCTTCTACTTCCACGACGGTCACGAACTGGTCGTCGGGCCGTTTCAGGGCAAGCCCGCGTGCGTGCGCATCGCGCTCGGCAAAGGCGTATGCGGCACGGCGGCGCAAACCCGTCAGACGCAGGTCGTGCGCGACGTGCATGAGTTTCCCGGGCATATCGCCTGCGATTCGGCCTCGCAATCGGAAATCGTCGTGCCGCTCGTCGCGCCGGACGGCACGCTGATCGGCGTGTGGGATGTCGACAGCCCGGTCGTCGCGCGCTTCGACGAAGAAGACGCGAAGGGCATGGAAGCGCTGTGCGCGGTGTTCATCGAGGCAGCGTTGCCGCGCGCCGCGTCGGCTTCCTGAGGATGAAGCGGCGGTGGTGCCGAAGCAACCCATCTTTTTTCATCCGTAGAGTAGCTTCAGCGTTCCCCGCATTACCCCGCAATTGCACTTTCGATTGCCGCGACTGCGACAGTCTCAGCCGCTATCGGCATGCGGTGGCGTTCGCCACCGAGATCGCCGACCCACCCATCAGCGTGATTCCGCTCGACGCACCCTCGTGGTGTTCCGCGTGAGCGGTTAGCTGGCGCGCATGCGATAACTGCCTGTCACGATCAAAACGCCTGCCACTCCCTCCTTCGCCGTCATGCCCGAAGGCGAGCGCGCGTTACAGATTGAGATCGCCACCGATACAGCAACGAATCGGGGATTACACCAAGGGAAACGATTGGCGCGACGAATGCGAAGCCTGCGAGGTCGGCGGGGGCGCGAAAGCCGTTATCATACGCACGGTCCTCCAGTACATCGGACCGTAGTTTCAGGGCCTTACAGTTTGCGCGCGCGTCAAGAACACGTTCGATCACATCCACTACTCAGGAATATCAAAAGGCTGGCGCGATGCACGACCACCTCTTCGCCGAATCGCGCACGCGCGACGCCGCGCTCGCCTCGGCGCCTTGCGGTATGTTCATCTGCGCCGCGGACGGCACGTTCGAGTCCGTCAATGCTGCTTTCGAAAAGCTAACGGGGTTTGCGGCAGAGCACCTGGTCGGCGTGCGTACCTTCGAGTCGTTGTTCGATCCGGCCGAATTCGCGAGGCGCCACACCGAACTGCCGCCGCTCGCCATGGTGACCTCGCGCTATGAAGGCGAATGGAGTTTCCTGCGCCGCAATGGCACGCCGATTCGCGTGGTGCTCGCGTTGGCGCCGCTCGTCCAGGGGTCGGCGCATGCTGGCGGAATTGCCGCGCGTCCGGCGCGCTACGTGGGCATGGCCTTCGACATGACACGTTACGCGCAGTCCGAAGCGCGCCTCTGGTACGTCGCACATCACGACGGCGTGACCCGCCTGCCGAATCAAACGCTGTTTACCGAACGGCTGGAATTGACGATCGCGCGTTGCCACCGAAACGGCAGCGGTTTTACCGTGCTGATCGCCGAGCTCGACCATCTGCGCAAACTGCGCGATGCGCTTGGTTTGCACGCGGCCGAACTCGTGCTGCAGATCGTCGGTGAACGGTTGCGTGGTCTCTTTCCTAACGACGGTACGATCGCCTCGATCGGCGGAACGCAGTTCGCGTTGCTGGTCAACGAAACCGGTGCGGCCGCCGATGCCTTCGCCGCTGAAGCCTTGGGCCGTATCGCCGAAGCGATCGATTACGCCGGCACGACGTTGAACATTACCGCGAGCATCGGCATCGTGGCTTATCCGGCCGACGGCGGCGATGCGCCTACGCTGATGCGTCGCGCGGGCGTGGCGTTGTCGGCGGCCTCGGCCGTGACCGGCAATGCGGTGCGGCGTTTTTCCACCGCATTGGAAGGCCAGGCCGCGCGCCGCTTCGAACTGGAGACCATGCTGCGAGAAGCGATCGAGCGGCAGCAGCTGCATCTGGTGTATCAACCCCAAGTGACGCTCGCCAACGGCCGCATCGCGCAAGTCGAAACCCTGCTGCGCTGGAACCATCCGCAGCGCGGCCTGATCAGCCCCGTCGAATTCGTGCCGGTCGCGGAGGAGGCGGGTTTGATCGAGCAGATCGGCGAATGGGTGATCCGGACCGCATGCCGCGACGCCGGCAAATTGCTCCGGCTGACCGGCACGTTGCCGCGCTTCGCGGTCAATGTGTCGCCGCAGCAGTTCCAGCGGCAAAACCTGTTCGAGACGATCCGCGAGGCGCTGGAAGAGGCCGCACTCGACCCGTCATACCTCGAGGTGGAAATCACCGAGGGTGTCCTGCTCGGCGACACCGAGCAAGCTTTGCAGACGCTCTTTGCGTTGCGCGATCTCGGCGTGGAAGTGGCGGTGGACGACTTCGGCACCGGCTATTCGAGCCTCGCGTATCTGACGCGTTTTCCGCTGAATCGCCTGAAAATCGACCGCTCTTTTGTGATGCGCATGAGCACCGATCCACAGTGCGAGGCGCTGGTCGGCGCGATTATCGCCATGGCGCATGCGCTCAAATTGCGCGTGACGGCCGAGGGCGTCGAAACGGCGGAGCAGGCGGCGCAACTGGAAGCGCTCGGTTGCGATGAAGCGCAAGGCTTCTGGTTCTCGCGTCCGATTACCGTGGGCGCGCTGCGCAATCTGCTGAGGCCGTTGGGCACACACTGAGGCGCGCGCTTGACGGCGGGTTGCTAACGGGCCAGCAAGCTTTGCCGATCGCGGCACCATAGTTCGCAGGTCAATCAATGTGCTTAGCCATCCGTATTAAATGACGCCTGGCGCACGCGTTTCATTCATTTCCCGATCCGATGCAATGCGTCGCCGCGATGAACGGCTCGCTTGCCGCTTTTCTCACTTTCCACTTCGTAATGCGGATCGGACTTCGACGCATTGACGGTTCTGCCTTCCACAGTCGTATGGGAAGAAATGACACGCACGACCTTGCCATGCGTGACGCCTTGCGGCGTATTCCAACTTACGCGATCTTCCGGCTTCAGATGTTGAGACATGAGGCGCTCCTGTGCGTGGGCTAACGCGGCTTGAAATCCCCTTGCTTACAGGGCTTTGCGTGATTGCACTGCTTTGGTTCGCAACAAGGAGCAAACAGCGTGCCTCCGCCCACGAAACGAAGGGGGCAGGAACATATCCTGCTTCCTGCGTCAGGATATTTCTATCGCAACGGAACGAAGACTCAAGATGAATGATCTCCTTACCCGACTCTTTCACTTCCAGCCGTCGTTGCTCGTCACCCTGACTCACGACGCCCTTCATATCGTGCTGGCTGTGCTGATCCTCGTAGTCGGCTGGTGGCTGTCGAATCGCGTCGGCGCGATGTTCGCGCGCGCGCTCGCGCGTACGCATGCCGACCCGACGCTCGCGCCGATGCTGGCGGCCATGAGCACCTGGGCCGTGCGCGTGCTGGTGTTCATCGCGGCGCTGAGCGAGGTCGGCATCGCGACCGCCAGCGTGCTCGCGGTGCTCGGCGCGGCGGGCCTCGCGATCGGACTCGCGTTGCAAGGCACGCTGCAAAATATCGCTGCGGGGATGATGCTGTTGATGTTGCGGCCGTTTCGCGTCGGCGACGTGATTGAAGGCAGCGGCGCGGCAGCGGGTATCGTTCGCGAAGTGGGGCTTTTCACCACGCGGATCGAGCGCGGCGACGGCAACGCGGTGTTCGTGCCGAACAGCCAGATCTGGAGCAATCCTGTGATCAACTACAGCAGCGGCGGCACGCAGCGTATCGAGGTCGAAGTGGGGCTCGCGCAGCGTAAAGACGTCGACGCCGCGATCGGCCAATTGAAGAAACTGGTCGCCGACGAACCGCGTGTGCTGAGCGGCGCCACGCTCGCGCCGATCGTCACGGTGGCGGATTATCCCGACGATGGCGGCGCGACGCTGCGCATCGCGGCATGGGTTCGCACGCCGGATGCGTCGCTCACCAGCGACGACCTGCACGACCACGCGCAGGCCGCGCTCGAGCAGGCCGGTTGCCCGGTTGCGGCCTAGTTTGCGGCGCGCCTGGATCGTGCCACCTGGTGCTCGCTCAACGAGTGCCTCGCGGCTGGAACACGCCTCAACGCGCGAGGCACCCCGTGCAAAACGCGTCTCGCGCCACCAGACAGCCGCCCCTATAATCAGACCCTGCTCATTCATGTTGAACCGGACCCGTTTGATCGACACACCTGAATCCGCCAGCCGCTCACCGAGCGGCGAGGACGGCGCAGTCGGCGCAGTCGGAGTGCTGGGCGCGCTGCGCGCCGCGACCGCGCAACGCCATGAACTGCTGCACGAGATCATGCCGCTGTCGGTGGACAGTGTGGCGTTGCGCGACTACCTCGCGCATCTGGCGATTCTGCGTGACTGGCTGGCGCCGCTCGAAGCCTGGCTCGACACTTTCAGCGACGGTCCGCAATCGCCGGCGTCGCCGGCACGCATGAATCGCCTTGCGCTGATCGACGCTGATCTCTCGCACGAATCGGTCGAACCGCAAGACCGGGGCGGCACGCTGTCATCGAACACCACGAGCAGCTGGCTCGGCGACGCCAGCGCGGCTTACCGCTGGGGCATCTGCTATGTGATCGAAGGGTCCCAGCTAGGCGGCGCGGTGTTGTACGCGCGTCTGCAAGCGCGCCTCGCTCCGCATCCTCTCGGCTATCTGAACGCGGGGCGCGAGTCGCTCGGCGCGCGCTGGCAGGATTTCCATCGGGCGATAGCCGCTGAAGTCGACACACCCACCCTGATTGACGAAGCGTGCGGCGGCGCGGCCGATGCGTTCGACCGATTGATCGAGCTCGCTCGGCACCGTGTCACGGCTGTCTGCGTGAGCGCCGATTGAAGCGCGACCGGAACACGCCTATGGATAGCCGCCACCAGGATTCTTCCTCGCCGTCTCACCAGTTCGACGCAGCGGTCGCATTCGAGGCGCTGCCCGATGCCTATCTGATTCTCAACCATCGGTACGAAATCCTGCTCGCCAACGCGCGCTATCTCGACCTGACGGGGCAGTCGTTGAGCGATCTGCAAGGTAAATCGATTCTCGACGTCAATCAGTTCGGACCGGCCGAACAGCGGGAAGCACGGCGCGCATGGCTGATCGGCGCACTGCGCGATCTGTCGCCGGGCGGCTCGAAATGGTCGCCGCTGTTTCGCTACGAGATGCCCGAGCACCGTGACGCCAAGCCCAATGGTGAGGCAGCAGGCGAGCTGCGGGTGCCGCGCTACTGGAAAATCAAGGCGAGCCTGCTGGGTGCGCGTCACGGGCAAGGCGGCACGATCGCGCTGCGCGTGAGCGAGGTGACCGAGCGGGTCTCCGATTACGAACGCGATCAGCGCGAACGCGCGAAGCTGCGCTCGCAGGCGCAACTGCGGCAGCTCCTCGCCGATGAAGCCAAAGCGCAATTGCGCGAGCATCAGGAACGCTTTCAGATTGCCATGGCGTTTTCGCAACTGGGCGCATGGGAACTCGATCCGGTGACCGGGGCGATTGAATGCACCGATCAATGCAAGTCGAACCTGGGTCTGGATTCGAACGCGTTGCTCACCGAACAGCGCCTGTTCGGCGAAGTCGTGCATCCCGAAGACCGCAGCCGGTTGCGCGACGCGATGAATCATGCGCTGGCGGCTCACGACCATTTCGAAGTCGACTTCCGCATTGGCTGGGCGAGCGGCGCGGTCCGCTGGATTCTGGTGCGCGGTGTCGGACGGTTCCTGCCGGATGGCTCGTTGAGCTCCGTCATTGGCTTCACGCTCGACATCACATCGCGCAAGGAGGCGGAGCTCGAGCAACGCGAGATCGCCGCGTCCGAGAAACGCGCGCGCGAACACAGTGAGCGCCTTGCCATGGCAATGGATCATTTCGTCACCACGGTCAGCCACGAACTACGTTCGCCGCTGTCGGCCATCATTTCATGGACCGACCTGTTGCAGCGCGCGGCCGATCCTTCGCATCTCGCACGCGCTACCGGCGTGATCAGCCGCAACGCACGGCAGCTCTCGCATATGGTGGACGATCTGCTCGACAGCGGCGCGATCGTGACCGGAAAACTGTCGGTCAATCTGCAGCCCGTCGATCTCGGCGCGCTGGCCGGGATTGTCGTGGAAGATATGCGCATGCATGCCGAAGCCAAGGGCCTCCGGCTGATCGCGGACGATTTGACCTCGGCCATGGTGCTCGCCGACGAAGGCCGGATGAAACAGGTGGTCTGGAATCTCGTGTCGAATGCGGTGAAGTTCAGCGCGCAAGGCACGATTGAACTCTCGGTTCGGGCGGACGGCGAGCGCGTCGAACTCGCGGTGCGCGATACGGGACTCGGTCTGGATGGGGAGTCGCTGGAGCGGATATTCGACCGCTTTCAGCAATTCGGCGCCGACGGGTCGGGACGCGTGGCGGGTCTCGGGTTGGGACTGTGGCTCGTCAAGAACCTGGTGGACCTGCACGGCGGCACGATCACCGCTGAGAGCCCAGGCTTGGGGCAGGGCGCGACGTTCCGCGTCAGGTTGCCGGCATACCGCTAGGCGGCTTAGCTTCGCGCGGTGTGCCCGGCTTTGCTATTTGGGCTCTCCACGCCGGCAAGCGCCGGCGCTTCGATGAATTCGCCCGGCGCGTTGGTCAACGTGGGTAAGGCGGCGGTTCGTTCAGCACAGCCCAGAACATGCCGAGGTCGTTGATGGCAGCCATGAAGTCGTCGAACGCGACCGGCTTTACCACGTAAGCATTCACGCCCAGATCGTAGCTGCGCAACAAGTCGCTTTCTTCCCGCGACGAAGTCAGCATCACCACCGGAATACGCTTGAGTTTTTCATCGCTGCGCACGGCCTTCAGGACTTCGTGACCGTCGATCTTCGGCAGCTTCTTGTCGAGCAGAATCACGGCGGGATTGTCTTCCGAGCGATTCGCCCATTGCCCTTCGCGGCGCAAATATTGGAGCGCTTCCTCGCCGTCGCGCAGCGACACGACCGGATTCGCGAGGCGGGTTTTCTCCAGCGCGATCAGCGTGAGTTCCACGTCGTTCGGATTGTCTTCAACCAGCAGGATCGGTCT
Organism: Paraburkholderia sp. RL17-381-BIF-C; assembly: GCF_046026435.1. NCBI lineage: Bacteria > Pseudomonadati > Pseudomonadota > Betaproteobacteria > Burkholderiales > Burkholderiaceae > Paraburkholderia > Paraburkholderia sp. RL17-381-BIF-C. The sequence continues at coordinate 90,960 of NZ_JARESX010000005.1, forward strand.
TAGCACGCTCTGTCCTTCATTTCGGTTCATCTTTCGACTCCTTCGGCACGGGGCGAAAGCGCTTGCCCGGTGACAATGCAGTCAGCCGTGCCACTGCCGCCGCCGCGGACTCTTCGCCCTGGCTTGCGTCGGCAATGAATACATGAGGCAGCGAGAAATACACGGCCGCGCCTTTGTCGATCTCGCCGGTCGCCCAGGCTTTACCGCCGTGCCGCTCGACAATGCGTTTAACGCCAGCAAGCCCGATGCCCGTGCCGTCGAATTCTTCAATGCGATGCAGCCGCTGGAACACGCCGAACAGTTTGTCGACGTAGCGCATATCGAAACCGACGCCGTTGTCTTTGACGAAAAAGACGTCCTGGCCAGCCAGTTCGCCTTCACCCGCATAGCGGCCAATTTCGATTTCCGCGTGTTCGCGGGTCGCCGTGAATTTTACCGCGTTCTCGATCAGGTTCCGAAGCACCACGTGCATCAGCACGGCGTCCGCGTTGACGTGACCCAGTGGGCCGACGCGCCATGCAATGTTGCGCGAGGGCGCATCTTTGACTTCGTCGGCGATCAGCGCGTCGGTCATGACTTGCAGATCGACCGATTGCGGACGCAGCGCCGCGCGCCCCATCTGCGAAAAAGCCAGCAGATCGTCGACCAGTTTGCCGCCGAAGCGCGCTGACGAAATGATTCGCTCGACGAAATGACTGCCACGCTCCGACAGACGCTCGCTTTCCATTTCGCGCAGCAGATCGGCGAACCCGACGATATGCCGCAGCGGGGCGCGCAAATCGTGCGACACCGTGTACGAGAAGCCTTCGAGTTCCTTGTTGGCGCGCCCGAGTTCGAGCGCCAGTTGCGCGAGTTCTTCCGCGCGACGCAGCACGATGCCGAGCAGCGCGGTGCGGAATTCGACGGCGATTTCGAGTTCGGCAGGACGCCAGGCAAGTGAGCGTCCGCGCACGGTATCGGTCCAGACGTCGAAGCTCTGGCGTGGCGAGAGCGAGGCGGACAAGCCCGCCAGCTTCGCGCGCGGATCGCCCGCCCATTTGATCGTCTGAACGACTTCTTCGCGAAACCACAGTACGTAATTGCGAAACAGCTTCGAAATCGACACGGCGAGCAGGCCCGCGTAGTGCGGATTGGCCGGCAGGACGGGGCAGGCCGTGGCAAGCGAGTCGGTGTCGAAGGTGTCGTCCACTCGCGTGTCGAGCCACTCGACGAGCTTCGCGACTTCCGGCTCGGAAGGCGTGGTGCCGACCAGCAGCACGCGCCCGTCGAAGACGATCGCCGCGCCGTCCGACGCGGTCAGCCCGAGCAGATCCTTCGGGTCGTTGGCGAGCGCGTCCGTGAAACTTTCCGTGTTGGCCATCGCGGCCAGCAGGCGCGCGAGCGTGCGACGCAGTTCGAGCCGGTATTGGGCTTGCGCGTGTTCCTCTTTCGCTTCGATCTGCAGCGACAGGATCTGCGCGATATGCTCGCACGCGGTGCGCACCTCGAAGGGCGGCACACGCGCGCTGTCGTGATGGCAGGAAATCAGCCCCCACAGTTTGCCGCGCACCACGATCGACATCGACATGGACGACAGCGTGCCCATGTTCTTCATGTATTGCACGTGTACCGGCGAGATACTGCGCAGCGACGCGTAGGTGAGATCGGTCGGTTTGCCTGTCGAGGGATGCAGCGGCGGGACCAGCGGCGAGGGCCGATAGTCGGCGTCGGCGATCAGGCGAATGCGGTTGCGCACATAGAGCGCGCGCGCTTGCGCGGGGATGTCCGAGCCGGGAAAGTGCTGGTCCGCGTAGGAGGCGTAGCCCGGTTCGACGTGCTCGGCGATCACGTGGCCGCTGCCCGTGCTGTCGAAGTTGTAGACCAGTGTGCGGCCGTAACCGGTGATGCGCTGGACTTCGTCGGCGGCGAGTTGCGCGAGGCCCTCGACGGTTTGCACTTCCTCGAGACGGTTGATGAAGGTGCGCACCAGCGGGTACATCGACGAGAACACGTCGAGCGTGCCGCGCGCGGGCTCCAGTTCGACGATCGCGATGCCCTCATGACGATGCACGATGACCGCGAACGGCGTGGCGCGCGCGCCGGTGGCATTGGCGCGCGGATCGCTCATCGAGCCGATATAAAGCGGGATGCCGTCTTCCTGATGCGTGGCCAGCGCCTCGACGATGAGCGCTGCCCATTCGTCGCCGACGATCCGCGCAATCGGCTGGCCTGGCGCTTGCTCGGCGGGCGAGCCCGTCAATGTTGCGACGTTGGCGCTGACTTGCAGCAGCGTGCCGTCGGCCGCGATGCTGAACAGAAAGCCGTGCGGCTGGATGCCGCCTGGAATGTGGATGGGTTCTCTCGCGCAGTCGGCTTCGACTGTCGAAGACGCGGAAGATGTGAGGTCTGCCATGCGTGCTCCACGAACGGTACGCTGCATTTTCGCATAGCAGGCGTGCGTTCGTGGTTCGCTGCTAACAGCGTGACTCAATCGCGGCGCGGATGGGCGAGAAAGAATTTCAGCATTTCATCGGCGGCATCGGGGCCCGACGGGTCCGTGTACGAACCGCGCTGACTGCCTCCGGACCATGCGTGACCCGCGCCATGAATCGACCAGTACTCCGCTTCCACGCCGTTCGCCGCGACATGCCGTTGTCGCGTATAGGTGCGCTGGCTGCTCGCCGCGCCGGATTGCGCGCTGACGGTCGTGGTGCCGGCGTCGAAGGAGGCCATGATCTCGGCCGCATTCGACGGATGCACCGTCGCGTCCGCATCGCCATGAAACACGATGAGCGGACGTTGCGGTGCGCCGCGCGCCCGATTGCGTTGCGTCTTGCCGCCTTTCATCGCGCCGAGCGCAGAGGGCAAGTCCTTCGCGCTGCCGTAGGGGAGACCCGAATGCACGCCCGCCGCCGCATAGAGATCGGGCGAAGTCTTCAGCATGATGTCCGCCATCGCACCGCCTGCCGAGAGACCTGCCACATACACGCGCGCCGGATCCACACGATAGCGTCCCATCACCTCGCGCGTGATGCCGGCGATCAACGACGGCTCGCCCTGATCGCGCTGCTGATCGGTGGGCTTGAACCAGTTCCAGCATTTCGAGTGATTGGCCGCATGGGTCTGATTGGGATACACGACGATGAAGCCGTGACGCTCGGCCATTTCGTTCATGCGCGTGCCGGCGGCAAAGTCGTCGGCGTTCTGCGTGCAGCCGTGCAGCATGACGATCAGGGGCAACGGTTCAGCGCTGTAGACAGCCGGCACGTACAGCTTGTATTGGCGTTGTCCGGCCGCGTTGCTGAACATATGCGTGCTGAAGGTGCCTGGCGTGTCGGCGTCGAATGCCGGTGCGGCAGGGGCGCGCGGAACGGGGCTCGCTTGCGTTTGCGCCTGCGTCCACGCTTGCGTCCATTCGTTCACGTTGGGCGGCGTGTACGGGGCTTGTGCGTGGTCCGCGTGGGCCTGATTCGCGTTGTTGCCCGAGAGCGCGCGCTGAACCGCCGCGGTGGCTTCCTGCGGGCCCTTCGTGCGCAATAGCTCGAAGGCGTCTTTCATTGATTTCAGGAAATCTTCGTTCATCTTCATGATGGTTTGCGTTGACCTGTGTGGGGCGTGAATGAGCAAGACGACCGATAGGTCACTGCGTCAGTCACGGTCGTGAGTCGAGTGTCGTGCCTAGCTGATGCGGCCGGCAAGCGCCGCCTTGACCGCGGGCGATGCGTGAAAGGCGCCGAGCACCACCACCGATGCAATCGTGGCCGCCGCGAGTTCCGGTGGCACATCGGCTGCGATGCTGGCGAGGCCGAGCACATGAATGTCGAGTTGTTCGTGCGCGGCTTGCGCCGCTTCGAGATCCTGCCGGGAGAAATGTTGCAGCCCGAGCACGAGGGCGCGTCGCGTCACCGTTTCCGAGACCACCTGCGCATGGATGGCGAGTTGGTTGCGAATCGCCGTGCGGATCAGATCGGTGCGGTTCGAGTAAAAGCCTTCTTCAACCAGAAGATCGATCTGGCCGAGGTCGATCGGACCCAGGTTGATGGTGATTTTTTCGGTCTCGCCGCCTTTGGGGCGGGAGGTGTCGATGAGGCTGAGTTTAGTCATTTGCACTCCGGGAGGCATCTCGAGGCCATCCAATTAACATCCAATGGGATGGTTATACGCCGTTTGGCCGGAGGGGGTCAATGAGAATAAAGGGGGTTCGTTCGGGGGCTAGCGATGACCGAGCGGATGCGAGCGGCGCGTTTTGCGGCGCCGAGCGAGATTGCGGGAGGGAGTGGTTTCGGGGCCGATTGCTGCTGTCTGTGCAGAATCGGCCATTCCGACAGTGGCGCGCGTGTTTGAATGGCGCGCGGCGGGCGCTACCGGTGCGCTCGAACTGGCACCGGTAGGGTGATGCGGTTTTTAAGGGGTGTTGAACGAAACGACGGAGTCTGGCGGAGACTTTTACATCAAAACAATATCGTACTGTTCCTGACTCAAATTCGACTCCACCTGCAGCGACACCGGCTTACCAATAAAATCAATCAACATCGCCAGATGCTGCGACTCTTCCTCGAGAAACAGATCAATCACCTGCTGCGACGCCACCACGCGAAACTCGCGCGGATTGAACTGCCGCGACTCGCGCAGAATCTCGCGCAGCACGTCATAACACACGGTACGCGGCGTCTTGACCTGCCCCTTGCCCTGGCAAACCGGACACGGCTCGCACAGCACATGCGCGAGCGATTCACGCGTACGCTTGCGCGTCATCTCCACCAAACCAAGCTGTGAAAAACCATTCACCGTCACGCGCGTGCGATCGCGCGACAACGCCTTCTTCAATTCACCCAGCACCTGATCGCGATGCTCGACGTTTTCCATATCGATGAAGTCGATGATGATCACGCCGCCCAGATTGCGCAGACGCAATTGCCGCGCAATGGTGTGTGCGGCTTCGAGGTTCGTCTTGAAGATCGTATCGTCGAAGTTGCGCGCGCCGACGTACCCGCCCGTGTTCACGTCGATGGTCGTCATCGCTTCGGTCTGGTCGATCACGAGATACCCGCCCGACTTCAGATCCACCCGCCGCGACAACGCCCGCTGAATTTCCGCCTCGATGTTGTACAGATCGAAGAGCGGCCGCTCGCCGGTGTAGTGGTGCAGTTTCGACGACACCGCCGGCGTGAACTCGGCCGCGAAATCGGCCAGCATCTGATACGTTTCGCGCGAGTCGACCTGAATGCGCGACGTCTCATCGTTGACGAAATCGCGCAGCACGCGCTGCGCGAGATTCAGGTCCTGATACAGCAGGCTCGTGGGCGGCATGCGCTGCCCTTGCGAGATGATCGTCGCCCACGTCTTGCGCAGATACGCGACGTCGCCGGCCAGCTCTTCGCTAGTTGCATCTTCGGCAATGGTGCGCACGATATAGCCGCCTTTTTCATCGGCGGGCAGCACGGCGGTCAGGCGCGCGCGCACGGCTTCACGTTCGGCTTCGCTCTCGATCTTCTGCGAGATGCCGATATGCGGCTCCTGCGGCAGATACACGAGTGTGCGGCCGGCAATGCTCACCTGGGTGGACAGGCGCGCGCCTTTGGTGCCGATCGGATCCTTCACGACCTGCACCATCAGCGTCTGGCCCTCGAAGACGATTTTTTCGATTGGCTGATGCGGCGCCTGATGCTGTGGTTCGCCGGCAATGCGCGGATGCCAGATGTCGGCGACGTGAAGGAACGCGGCGCGTTCAAGACCGATGTCGATGAAAGCGGACTGCATGCCCGGCAAAACGCGTACGACCTTGCCGAGATAGACGTTGCCGACGCGGCCGCGCGACAGCGTTCGTTCGACGTGAAGTTCCTGGACTGCGCCTTGCTGGACCAGCGCGACGCGCGTTTCCTGCGGCGTGACATTGATCAGGATTTCTTCATTCATGGTGTTATTTTAGAAGTCGATGCGCGCTGCACGCAGGAGGGCAGCAGATTCAAAAAGCGGCAAACCCATGATACCTGAATAGGACCCGTCGATATGCTCGATAAACTCCGCGGCGCGCCCCTGCACACCGTACGCGCCCGCTTTGCCGAGCGGCTCGCCGCTCGCCGCATAGCGTCGGATCGCGTCTGCGTGCAGTGCAGCAAAACGCACCTTCGACACGGATAGCGCGGCGGGCAGCAGCGTGCCCTCGGCGTCGACCACGGCCACGGCCGTCAGCACTTCGTGAGCGCGGCCGGAAAGGCGCGTGAGCATCGCGACAGCGTCGTCGGCATCGACGGGCTTGCCGAGAATCGCGTCGTCGATCGTGACGGTTGTGTCCGCAACCAGGATCGGCCGCGCGGCATGACCGCCGGCCACGAGGCGCGCGCGTGCCGCATGCGCCTTGGCGACGCACACCCGCTGCACATAGTCGCGCGCGCGCTCGCCGGGCAACTCGGCTTCGAGTGCTTCGGCGTCTTCATCGGGGCGCGGCAGCAGCAGTTCGAAACGTACGCCGAGCTGTTGCAACAACTCCTGGCGGCGTGGACTTTGCGAAGCGAGGTAGACGAACGGATGCAGCGATGCGGCGGACGTGGACATGAACAGGTCTCGATGAAGCGGATTGCATGGACATGCGACGGGCGCGCCGCGCAATCCCTGCGCCGCCTCGTCCATTCACACGCGATGATAGGGGTGATTTTGCGTGATGGTCCACGCGCGGTAAAGCTGCTCGGCCAGGAGTACGCGGACCATCGCGTGCGGCAAAGTCAGGCTCGAGACGCGCAGCAACATGTCGGCGCGCGCTTTGAGATCGGGGTCGAGACCGTCGGCGCCGCCAATCAGAAACGCCACGTCGCGGCCGTCCTGCTGCCAGCCGGGCAGGGCGCCGGCAAGCTGCATGGTGGTCCAGTCCTTACCGCGCTCGTCGAGCGCGACAATGCGCGCGTTCTTCGGCAACGCGGCTTCGATCTTCAGCCGCTCGGCGGCCATCACGCTTTCCGCCGGCCGTCCCGACGAACGTTGCTCGGGTTTGATCTCGCGCAGTTCGATGCGCAGCTCGGGCGGCATGCGCTTCGCGTATTCGTCGAAGCCGGTGGCGATCCAGTCCGGCATCTTGTGGCCGACGGCGAGGATATGCAGTTTCATTGCGCAAGCATTCGCGAACGATAACGGTGAGTGGGCCGAAGCCCGCTCACTTGCGGCGTGCGGGCGCTTTGCGCGCGGGCTTCTTCACGGCCGGCGCGGCTTCCTCTTCGTCCTCGTCTTCGTCGGGCTCGCTCGAACGCGCACCGCCGAACGGATCCGGCGTGGACAGCTTGATGCGCACCGGCTTGTCGCCCCAGATTTCTTCGAGGTTGTAGTACTGACGCAGGGCCGGCTGCAGGATGTGCACGATCGCGTCGCCGCAATCCACCAGCACCCATTCGCCGATGTCCTCGCCTTCGGTGCTGATGATCTCGCCGCCGTTTTCCTTCACGCTCTCGCGCACGCTCGAAGCGAGCGCTTTGGTTTGCCGGTTCGAGGTGCCGCTCGCGACGATCACGCGATCGAACAGCGCGGTCAGGTGGCTGGTGTTGAACACCTTGATGTCTTGCGCTTTGACGTCTTCGAGAGCGTCGACGATCACGCGTTGCAGTTTGCGAATATCCATGGATTTACCGGTGGTACAGATGATGTTGAAGAATATAGTCCCACACCGCGGTGGGGACATGGCTCGCCGCCTGGTCTTGCTGTTCGCCGCCCGCGAGGGCAAGCCGCTGGTTCACCTGCTCGCGCAGATGCGCGCGAATGTCGGTGGCCGAAACGTTGAACGCAAGCGTCGTATCGATCAGCAAGTGGCCGCAGGGCGTGGCTTGCAGAACGTCGGCGCGGGCACGGCGCGCGTCGATTTCTTGAGCGACCGCCGGCGGAATCGACGTGAGGTCGAAACCGGGCCGGGTGGCCGCGCAGATGTGGGCGAACTCGAACAGGCGCCGCCAGTCGCGCCACGTGTCGAGATGCACCAGTTGATCCGCGCCGATCAGGAGCGCAATGGATGCGTCCTCACCTTCGCGATCACGCCAGCGTTGCAGCGTGTCGATCGTGTAAGTCGGGCCTTCGTGCTCGATTTCGTCGGTCGCGACCCGTACGGTCGTGCCCGGCAGCACCAGTTCGCTCGCCGCCGCGCGCGTCATGGCAAGGCGGTGCACGGCCGGCGACACGTCCGATTTCTGCCAGGGCTGGCCGGCCGGCAACAGCACGAGTTCGGTCAGATGCAGCACATGCGCGAAACGCCGCGCGAGCGCGAGATGGCCGTCGTGGATCGGATCGAAAGTGCCGCCAAGCAGTCCGATCCGGCGAGGCAGGGCGACAGGATGAGCGTTCGGCTTCAGGTGAAGATCCTTTGTCGTGACGATTGGAGCGAGGTGCGGGCGCTGCCCGTCACACCCACTGGCGCGGCACGAGAAAATCGCTGTAAAGACGCGCTTCCGGCGTGCCCGGTTCGGGCTGCCAGTTGTAGCGCCAGTTCACCACAGGCGGCATCGACATCAGGATCGATTCCGTGCGTCCACCGCTCTGCAGCCCGAACAGTGTGCCACGGTCGAAGACCAGATTGAACTCGACGTAGCGCCCGCGCCGGTATGCCTGGAAATCGCGCTCGGCTTGACCGTACGGAATGTTGCGGCGCTTTTCGATGATGGGCAGGTACGCTTTGAGGAACCCGTCGCCCACACTCTTGAGCATCGCGAACGATTGATCGAAGCCCGGCGCCGAGAAATCGTCGAAGAAAATCCCGCCGATACCGCGCGGCTCGTTGCGGTGCTTGAGGAAGAAATACTCGTCGCACCAGCGCTTGAAACTCGGGTACAGGTCCGCGCCGTAAGGCTGCAGCGCGTCGCGGCAGGTGCGATGGAAATGCTGCGCGTCTTCCTCGTAGCCGTAGTACGGCGTCAGATCCATGCCGCCGCCGAACCAGAAGACCGGTTCTTCGCCGGCCTTGGTCGCGACCAGCAAACGCACGTTCATATGCACGGTCGGGCAGTGCGGATTGTGCGGGTGCAGCACGAGCGATACGCCCATCGCTTCGAAACCCCGGCCGGCCAGTTGCGGACGCGCCGCGCTCGCCGAACCCGGCAACGCGTCGCCCGCGACGTCCGAGAAACCAATGCCGGCGCGTTCGAAGAAGTTACCGCCTTCCAGAATCCGTGTGCAGCCGCCGCCACGCAGCTTCTCGCCGGGGGCGCGCTGCCATGTGTCGGTGGCGAACGGCGTGCCGTCGAACGCGCCGAGGGTGTCCGCGATCTGCGTTTGCAGGCCTTGCAGCCAGTTGCGCACGGCCTGTGCGTCGTAGCTCGATTCGGTCATGAATGCAGATGCTGAGGGCGGCACGCTCGTCGTGCCGCGGGTTCGTCGTGAAGGGCGTTGGCCGGGCCCGCGTCAGGTCGGAACCTGCGAAGGCGCGCCTGACGTTTTTTCGCGCCCGGCGAAATGCTCCCGGCTTCGTTCAGCCCGCATGGGCCTGGATCGGCCCACATGGTGCGGTGGGCGCCGGTGTCGCTGCTGAAACCCGCCGCGAAAACCCGCAGTGTAGCGCTGTTGGCGCTGCACGCGGGCGAGCGGGGTAATGGCCTGGTGCGGCGCAGTGCGGCTTAGTGCTTGCCTTCGGTCTTGGCGTCGTGCTTGCGGTTCAACGCACGGTAACCGATGTCGCGCCGGTACTGCATGCCGTCGAACGAGATCTGGTTGATCGTTTCGTACGCGACCGACTGCGCGCTGCGCACCGAATCCGCGAGACCCACCACGCACAGCACGCGGCCGCCCGAGGTGGTCAGCTTGCCGTCCGTCAACGTGGTGCCGGCGTGGAACGTGACCGAATCCGCGGTTTCAGCCGGAATGTCGTTAATGCGGTCACCCTTGCGCGGCGTATCCGGATAGTTGTACGCGGCGAGCACCACGCCGAGCGCGGTGCGGCGATCCCATTCCAGCTCGACCGTATCGAGCGTGCCGGCGATTGCCTGCTCGACCACCTTCGAATAGTCGCCCTTCAGACGCGCCATGATCGGCTGCGTTTCGGGGTCGCCCATGCGGCAGTTGAATTCGAGCGTTTTCGGGTTGCCTTGCGCGTCGATCATCAGACCGGCGTACAGGAAGCCGGTATAGCGGATGCCTTCCTTCTCCATGCCGCGCACCGTCGGCAGGATGATTTCGCGCATCACGCGGGCGTGCAGTTGCGGCGTGACGATCGGCGCGGGCGAGTAGGCGCCCATGCCGCCCGTGTTCGGGCCCTGGTCGCCGTCGAGCAGACGCTTGTGATCCTGGCTCGAAGCGAGCGGCAGCACGTGCTTGCCGTCCACCATCACGATGAAGCTCGCTTCCTCGCCGGCGAGGAATTCCTCGATCACGACACGCGCGCCGGCGTCGCCGAGCTTGTTGTCCGACAGCATCATGTCCACTGCGGCGTGCGCTTCTTCCAGCGTTTGCGCGACCACCACGCCCTTGCCCGCGGCGAGTCCGTCGGCCTTGATGACGATCGGCGCGCCCTTGGCGTCCAGATACGCGTGCGCGGCGGCGACGTCGGCGAAGGTTTCGTATTCGGCGGTCGGAATCGCGTGGCGCTTCATGAACGCCTTCGCGAAGTCTTTCGAGCTTTCGAGCTGGGCGGCTTCTTTGGTCGGCCCGAAAATCTTCAGACCGCGCGAGCGGAACAGATTGACGATGCCGGCCGCGAGCGGCGCTTCCGGCCCGACCAGCGTGAAGGCGATCTGTTCTTTCTCGACGAAATCGGCGAGCGCGGCCGGATCCGTGATGTCGATGTTGCGCAGACGCTCGTCCTGGGCGGTGCCGCCGTTGCCAGGAGCCACGTAGACGAGCTGGACCCGCGGCGATTGCGCGAGCTTCCATGCGAGCGCATGTTCGCGACCGCCGGAACCGACGACGAGTAACTTCATGTGAATCCCCGAGACTTAAAAACCATAAACGGCTGACGCAACATGCTCAGCCGTGCAATGACAACGAGGTTCGCATTGGGCCCGCAGCCAGTAGCGGCGCAGGGCACGATGCGAAGCCGGGTGGAAGCGCGGTGCGTAAGTCGCACTCACGCGCTTCGGCGCTTCAGCAACGACGCGAGGGCCGGCGGCGTGGCGCGGTTCGACGGGAACCGCTGCACTACGCGCCGCCGGGGCACGCTCATTCGTCGGCGATCGCGGCGTTTGTATAGACTTCCTGCACGTCGTCCAGATTCTCCAGCGCGTCGAGCAGCTTCTGCATTTTCACGGCGTCTTCGCCGGTGAACTCGACTTCCGTCTGAGGTTTCATCGTCACCTCGGCCAGTTCGGCCTTAAAGCCGGCGGCTTCGAGCGTGGACTTCACCTTCGGGAAATCGTTCGGCGGGCACAGCACCTCGATACTGCCGTCTTCATTCGTGACGACGTCGTCAGCGCCGGCTTCGAGCGCGGCTTCCATCAGCTTGTCTTCCGGCGTGCCGGGCGCGAACAGGAACTGGCCAACGTGATCGAACATGAACGACACCGAGCCGTCCGTGCCCATGTTGCCGCCGTTCTTCGAGAACGCGTGACGCACTTCCGCCACGGTACGCGTGCGGTTGTCAGTCATGGTGTCCACGATCACCGCCGCGCCGCCAATGCCGTAGCCTTCGTAGCGGATTTCCTCGTAGCTTGCGCCGTCCACGCCGCCCACGCCACGCTGGATCGCGCGGTTGACGTTATCTTTGGGCATGTTGGCGTCGTACGCCTTTTCGACGGCGAGCCGCAGACGCGGGTTCGAGTCGATGTCGCCGCCGCCCATGCGCGCCGCGACCTGAATTTCCTTGATGAGCCGCGTCCAGACCTTGCCGCGCTTGGCGTCGGCCGCTGCTTTCTTATGCTTGATGTTGGCCCATTTCGAATGACCCGCCATACCTTTCTCCGTCGCGCGCGCCAGTGGGGCGCACGCAGTGTGCAATTGTCGTTGCGATGCCGGGCGCTGACGCGTTCTGCGTTTGTGCGCCGCGATGTCAATCCGCCCGGTGCTTAACTGTCCGGGTCAACCATTCGTGGCTACCCGTCTCGCGCCTCGCCACGCCCGGCCGGACCCGGCTAGCGGGACCGCAGGTCGGCAGCGCGGTTGGGACAGGGCGATCTGGCCAGACCCCACGCGACAAATGCCGCGCCGGCCTGCCGGGCCCCGCGAAAGGCGCGGTGCGCCAGGCGGTGGTGCAAGTTGAGCCGCTCTTTGAGCGGATTCGAATTTTATCACGCCGCAAGGGTGCGGCAGAGGGCGAGATAGCCGCAAACGACGCGAAAAGTGCGCGGCGGCGGCCTTGGCCGCACGCCGTCGTGCGCTTTTCAGGCCGCTTTCAGTTCTAGTTCTTCGTGCCGAACAGGCGGTCGCCGGCGTCGCCGAGACCCGGGACGATATAGGCGTGCTCGTTCAGATGCGAATCGAGCGAGGCGACATACAGCTTGACGTCCGGGTGGGCGTCCTGGAACACCTGCACGCCTTCGGGCGCGGCAACCAGCGCGAGGAACAGGATGTTTTCGCCCGCCACGTTGCGGCGCTTGAGCACGTCGACCGCGTGCACGGCGGAATAGCCGGTCGCGACCATCGGATCGCACAGAATGAACACGCGATCTTCGAGGTCGGGCAGGCGCACCAGATATTCGACAGGGCGATGGTCTTCAGCGCGATACACGCCGATGTGGCCCACCCGCGCCGACGGCACCAGTTCCAGCAGGCCGTCCGACATGCCGATGCCGGCGCGCAGCACCGGCACGATCGCCAGCTTCTTGCCGGCGATCACCGGCGCGTCGATCTCGACGAGCGGCGTGGTCAGGCGGCGCGTGGTCATGGGCAGGTTGCGGGTGATTTCGTAGCCCATCAGCAGCGTGATTTCACGCAGCAGTTCGCGGAACGTGCGGGTCGAGGTGTCCCGGTCGCGCATATGCGACAGCTTGTGCTGGATCAGCGGGTGATCGAGGATGAAGAGATTGGGGAAACGGCTGTCCTGAGTCATGGCGGGGGCGCAAGCGGCGGCTAGAGGGATCGGTTCGGCGCGCCGCATGGCCGGGGGGCCGGCTGGCTGGCGGACGCGCCACGGCGCAAGTTTACCGAAAGAGTGCGCTCCGAAGATACCGGAGATTGCAGCGAGCCGGCGCAGTCCGGCACCGATTCTTCTAGAATCGGGGGAAACTTCGCCACGGGAGCCCGCCGGACCCGGCGCTTCGAGCGAGACTCACGAGCGGGGAAAAAGCTGAGGCCGCCTGGCGCTTTCTCACGACGCACAACTTCACGAGGTGAATACACATGGACATGGGAATCGCAGGACGCACCGCGCTGGTCTGCGCGGCCAGCAAGGGACTCGGCCGCGGCTGCGCGGAAGCGCTCGCCGCCGAGGGCGTCAATCTGACGATCGTCGCGCGCACCGCCGAGACGCTCGAAGCCACCGCGGCGGAGATCCGCCAGCAAAGCGGCGTGGAAGTGAAGACGGTGGCCTGCGACATCACCACGCCCGAAGGCCGCGCCGCGGCGCTCGCCGCCTGTCCGCAGCCGGACATTCTGGTGAATAACGCGGGTGGTCCGCCGCCGGGCGACTTCCGCAACTTCACGCATGAAGACTGGATCCGCGCGCTGGAGAGCAACATGCTCACGCCAATCGAGCTGATTCGCGCAACCATCGACTCGATGAGCGAGCGCGGCTATGGGCGTATCGTCAACATCACGAGTTCCGCGGTGAAGGCGCCGATCGACGTGCTCGGGTTATCCAACGGCGCGCGTTCGGGGCTGACCGGCTTCGTCGCGGGCCTCGCGCGCAAGGTCGCGCCCACCGGTGTGACCATCAACAACCTGCTGCCGGGTATTTTCGACACCGACCGCATTGCCGTGACCTTCGCGGCGCAGGCCAAGTCGCAAAACATTTCCGTCGACGACGCCCGCAAGCAGCGCATGAAGACGATCCCCGCCGGCCGTTTCGGCAACCGCGACGAATTCGGCCGCGCCTGTGCGTTCCTGTGCAGCGTGCATGCCGGCTACATTACCGGGCAGAACTGGCTGATCGACGGCGGCGCCTATCCGGGCACGTTCTGATCCGCAACTGCGGCAGTTCCATCATCACTACAACAACGACAATCACAACGGTTTCAGGAGTCTTTCGTCATGACCACCCGTATCGCGCTGATCGCGCACGATCATAAAAAGGACGACATCGTCAAACTGGCCGGCGAATACGTCGACACGCTCAGGCGTTGCAACATCGTGGCGACCGGCACGACCGGCGGGCGCATCGCCGACGCGCATGGCCTCGCGGTCGAGCGGATGCTGTCCGGCCCGCACGGCGGCGACCTGCAGATCGGCGCGCAACTCGCGGAAGGACGCGTGGACATGGTGATCTTCCTGCGCGACCCGATGACACCGCAGCCGCACGAGCCGGACATCAACGCCCTGGTGCGCGCGTGCGACGTGCACAACATTCCGTGCGCGACCAACATTTCGACCGCGCGCATGGTGCTCGATTCGCTGACCTTGCGCCTCACGCAACAGGTCTGAGACCAGCGGCATCGCACGCGCGGCACGCTCCAATTCCAACCCAACCCCAAGGAGACATGATGGTCAAAGCAATCCGATTCGATAAAACCGGCGGCCCGGAGGTCATGAAGTGGGTCGACGTCGAAGTCGGCGAGCCGGGCGCGGGCGAGATCCGCGTCAAACAGACGGCGGTTGGACTCAACTACATCGACGTGTACTTCCGCACGGGCCTGTATCCGTTGCCGCTGCCAGGCGGTCTCGGCATGGAGGCGGCCGGCGAGGTGACGGCGCTCGGCGCGGGCGTGACCGGCCTCGAGGTGGGCGATCGCATTGCCTACGTGGCGCGTCCGCCCGGCGCGTACACGCAGGAGCGTGTGCTGCAGGCCGCGCAGGTCGTGAAGGTGCCCGATGCCCTGAGCGACGAGCAGGCCGCCTCGGTGATGCTGCAAGGCCTGACCGCGCAATATCTCCTGCGTCGCACGTATCCGGTGAAGGCCGGCGACACGATCCTGATTCAGGCCGCGGCGGGCGGCGTCGGCCTGCTGGTGTGCCAATGGGCGAAGGCGCTCGGCGCGACGGTGATCGGCACGGTCGGCTCGGATGAAAAAGCGCAGATCGCCACGGCGCACGGTTGCGACCACGCGATCGTCTACACGCGCGAGAACTTCACCAAGCGCGTGCGCGAGATCACCAACGGCGCGGGCGTGCCGGTGGTATACGACTCGATCGGTAAAGACACGTTTGCGGGCTCGCTCGATTGCCTCGCGCCGCTCGGCATGTTCGTGAGCTTCGGCAACGCGTCGGGGCCGTTGCCGCCGATCGACTCTTCTGAATTCGCCGGGCGTGGTTCGCTGTTCTTTACGCGTCCGACGCTCTTCACCTATATCGCCAAACGCAGCGACTACGAGGCGATGTCCGCCGAGCTATTCGACATGCTGGTGTCGGGCAAGGTGAAGACGAGCATCAATCAGCGTTACGCGCTGGCGGATGTCGGAAAAGCGCACGCGGATCTCGAAGGACGCCGCACCACGGGCTCAACGGTTCTGTTGCCGTGAGGCGTCGCGGCATAAACGTGCCGTCAGCCCTATAAAAACCGCGCGATCCTCGAAGTCGCGCTCGGCGCACTGGAAAAGCCGGCACGTCATGCGGTAAACCCATGCCAGGCATGCACAAGGCCGTTCCATCTTGCGATGGAACGGCCTTTCCCGTTTACGCGATTTTTATACACGCCCTCCCATCTTTGACCAGCCCTTTACGCGGTTCGGCATAACGTTGCACCCATCCAAAGTCCGTGTAATGGAGAACAAAAATGGATGTGCTGTATGTCGGGGGCCTGGTGCTGTTCGCCGCACTGACCTTTGCGTTAATTGCCGGCTGCGAGAAGTTGATGCAGTTCCGCCGTGGTCAGGGAGCGCGCTCATGAGCTGGATTCTCTGGTTGTCCGGTGCGGCGACCGCGCTGCTGTTCGTCTACCTGGTCTATGCGCTGCTGCGCGCGGAGGACATTGAATGAACTCGAACAATGTCCTGCAAGCGGGCCTGTTCATCGTCGTGCTGCTGGCAGCCGCGGTGCCGATGGCCCGTTATCTGAGCGCCGTGATGGACGGCAGCTCGCGCGTGGTGCGCCTCGGCGGTCCCGTCGAACGCTTGCTGTATCGCATCGCGGGCGTCGATCCTTCCACGGAAATGAGCTGGAAGCACTACGCGATCGCCACGATCGCGTTCAACACGCTCGGCGTGGCGTTTCTCTATGTACTGTTGCGCGTGCAAGGCTGGCTGCCGGGCAACCCGCAACAGTTCGGCCCGATGACGGTGGACGGCGCGTTCAACACGGCAGTCAGTTTCGTGACCAACACGAACTGGCAGGATTACACGCCGGAACAAACCGTCGGCTATCTCACGCAAATGCTCGGTTTCACCGTGCAGAACTTCTTCTCGGCCGCCACGGGCATCGTGGTGGTGATCGCGTTGATTCGCGGCTTTGCGCGCCACACCGCGCAAACCATCGGCAATTTCTGGGTCGACCTGACGCGCGTGACGCTCTACGTGCTGCTGCCCATGTCGGCGATCATCGCGGCGCTGTTGATGAGCCAGGGCGTGATCCAGAACTTCAAGTCGTATGAAGACGTGCCGACCTTGCAGACCACCACCTATGCCGCGCCGAAGCTCGACGCACAAGGCAATCCGGTGAAGGACGCGAAGGGCAATCCGGTGACGGTCGATACGCCGGTGAAGACGCAAACGCTCGCCATGGGTCCGGTTGCATCGCAGGAAGCGATCAAGATGCTGGGCACTAACGGCGGCGGCTTCTTTAACGGCAACTCGGCGCATCCGTTTGAAAACCCGACGCCGTTCTCGAACTTCCTGCAGATCTTCTCGATCCTGCTCATCCCGGCGGCGCTGGCGCTGGTGTTCGGTCGCATGATCGCGGACCGCCGGCAAGGCGTGGCCGTGCTCGCCGCCATGACGATCGCTTTCGCGGTTTGCGTGTTCGGCGAAATCAGCGCGGAGCAGACCGGCAATCCGGCCATCGCCGCATTGCACGTCGATCAATCGGCCAATGCGTTGCAGTCGGGCGGCAATGCGGAAGGCAAGGAAACGCGCTTCGGCATCGCGCAGTCGGGCATCTTCACGGTTGCGACCACTGCGGCTTCGTGCGGCGCGGTCGCCAACACGCACGATTCGCTCACCCCGATCGGCGGCCTGTATCCGATGCTGCTGATGCAACTGGGCGAAGTGATCTTCGGCGGCGTGGGTTCCGGTATGTACGGGATGCTCGTGTTCGCGCTGCTGGCCGTGTTCGTGGCGGGCCTGATGATCGGTCGCACGCCGGAATACGTCGGCAAGAAGATCGAAGCGTACGAGATGAAGATGGTGTCGATCGTCGTGCTGCTCACGCCGCTGCTGGTGCTGGTGGGCACCTCGATCGCGGTGTTGAGCGACGCGGGCAAGGCCGGCATTCTCAACCCCGGCGCGCACGGTTTCTCTGAAATCCTCTACGCGTTCAGCTCGGCCGCCAACAACAACGGCAGCGCGTTCGCGGGCCTCACCGTGGGCACGCCGTTCTACAACTGGCTCACGGCGATTGCGATGTGGTTCGGCCGCTTCGGCACGATCGTTCCGGTGCTCGCGATTGCCGGCTCGCTCGCCGCGAAAAAGCGCATCGGCGTGACCGGCGGCACGCTGCCCACGCATGGACCGCTGTTCGTCGTGCTGCTGCTCGGCACGGTGCTGCTGGTCGGCGCGCTGACTTATGTGCCTGCGCTCGCGCTGGGTCCTGGTGTCGAACATCTGATGATGATGGGCGCCCATTGAGACCCGCGATGAAAACGAGTGATCACGCGCAAACGGGAAATTCGAGGATTCAATGACTGAACATAATGCAACCAGGTCCATGTTCGACCCGGCGCTGGTGCGCCCGGCGATCGTGGACTCCTTCAAGAAGCTCACGCCGCGCACGCAGTTCCGCAATCCGGTGATGTTCTGCGTGTACGTGGGCAGCATTCTCACCACCATTCTCTGGATCGCCGCGCTCGGCGGCCAGGCCGAGGCGCCCGCGGGCTTCATTCTCGCGGTCACCTTGTGGCTGTGGTTCACGGTGCTGTTCGCCAACTTCGCGGAAGCGCTCGCCGAAGGCCGTTCGAAGGCCCAGGCGGCGTCGCTGCGCAGCGCGAAGAAAGACGTGATGGCCAAGAAGCTGAACGAGCCGCATCCGAAGTCGCCGATCCGCATTGTGACGGCTTCCGACCTGCGCAAGGGCGACGTCGTGCTGGTCGAAACCGGCGACGTGATTCCGGCCGACGGCGAAGTGGTCGAAGGTGTCGCGTCGGTCGACGAATCGGCGATCACGGGTGAATCCGCACCGGTGATCCGCGAGTCGGGCGGCGACTTTTCGTCGGTGACGGGCGGCACGCGCGTGCTGTCGGACTGGATCGTGGTGCGCGTCACGGCGAACCCGGGCGAGGCGTTCCTCGACCGCATGATCGCGATGGTGGAAGGCGCGAAGCGTCAGAAGACGCCGAACGAAATCGCGCTGACCATTTTGCTGGTCGCGTTGACGATCGTCATGCTGTTGGCCACCGCCACGCTGCTGCCGTTCTCGATGTTCTCGGTCGAAGCGGCGAAGGCCGGCCACGTGGTGACGATCACCGCGCTGGTCGCGTTGCTTGTGTGTCTGATTCCGACCACCATCGGCGGGTTGTTGTCCGCGATCGGCGTGGCCGGCATGAGCCGCATGATGCAGGCCAACGTGATCGCCACCTCGGGTCGCGCGGTGGAAGCCGCCGGCGACGTCGACGTGCTGCTGCTCGACAAAACCGGCACCATCACGCTGGGCAATCGCCAGGCGTCGCAATTCGTGCCCGCGCCGGGCTTGACGGAAGAAGCGCTCGCGGACGCGGCGCAACTCTCGTCGCTCGCCGATGAAACGCCGGAAGGCCGCAGTATCGTCGTGCTGGCGAAACAGCGCTTCAATATCCGTCAACGCGATATGGCGTCGCTGCATGCCGTGTTCCTCGCGTTCACCGCGCAAACGCGCATGAGCGGCGTCGATCTGCCGGGCCGTGAAATCCGCAAGGGCGCGGCCGACGCGGTGAAGAACTATGTCGAAGCCAACGGCGGACGTTTCCCGAACGAAGTCAGCAACGCGGTCGCCGAAGTCGCGCGCCGCGGCAGCACGCCGCTCGTGGTCGCGGAGAAGGGCGAGCAGGGCGCGCGCGTGCTCGGCGTGATCGAGTTGAAGGACGTGGTGAAGGGCGGCATTAAGGAACGTTTCGCCGAACTGCGCAAGATGGGTATCAAGACCATCATGGTGACAGGCGACAACCGCTTGACCGCCGCCGCGATCGCCGCTGAAGCTGGCGTCGACGATTTCCTCGCCGAAGCCACGCCGGAAGCGAAGCTCTCCACGATCCGCGCGCACCAGGCCGAAGGCCGCCTCGTCGCGATGACAGGCGACGGCACCAACGACGCCCCGGCGCTCGCGCAGGCCGACGTCGCGGTGGCGATGAACACCGGCACGCAGGCCGCGAAGGAAGCGGGCAACATGGTCGATCTCGACTCGAATCCGACCAAGCTGATCGAGATCGTCGAGATCGGCAAGCAGATGCTGATGACGCGCGGCTCACTCACCACGTTCTCGATCGCCAACGACGTCGCCAAATACTTCGCGATCATTCCGGCCGCGTTCGCCACGACCTATCCGGCGCTGAACGCGCTGAACGTGATGCACCTGGCCACGCCGGCTTCGGCGATCATGTCGGCGGTGATCTTCAACGCGCTGATCATCGTGCTGCTCATTCCGCTGGCGCTCAAGGGCGTGCGTTATCGCGCGCTGGGTGCGGCGATCCTGCTGCGCCGCAATCTGCTCATTTACGGTTTGGGCGGGATCATCGTGCCGTTCATCGGCATCAAGCTGATCGATATGGTGCTGGCCGCGTTCGGTTGGGTCTGAGCGCTAGTCGCTAGTTCAAGAGGAATCATTCATCATGAAAAATCTGTTCCGTCCGTTGATCGTGATTTTCGCGGTGCTCACCGCTGTCACGGGGCTGGCTTATCCGGCGGTGATGACCGCTGTCGGTCAGGCGGCCTTCCACGATCAGGCCAACGGCAGCATGCTCGAACAGGACGGCAAGGTGGTCGGCTCGAAGCTGATCGGCCAGCAGTTCGACGCGCCGCTGTACTTCTGGGGCCGTCTGTCGGCCACGAGCCCGATGCCGTACAACGCGCAGGGTTCGAGCGGCTCGAATCTCGGTCCGACCAACCCGGCCTTGCTCGACGAAATCAAAGGCCGCATCGACGCGCTGAAAGCCGCCGGCACGGATATGTCCAAGCCGGTGCCGGTCGATCTGGTGACGTCGTCGGGCAGCGGTCTCGATCCTGAGATCAGCCCGGCTGCGGCGGCTTATCAGATCGAGCGCGTCGCCAAGGCTCGCAAGCTCGCACCGAACGACGTGCAGGCGCTGGTGGACCGTTATACGAGCGGCCGTCAGTTCGGCGTTCTGGGCGAGCCGCGCGTGAACGTGCTGCAACTGAACCTGGCGCTGGACGAGATGAAGCGCGGCTGATCCTCCGTCGAGCCTTTCAGTCGCAGCGTTTCGCAAAGGCGGCGTCCTCGCGACTCCGCCTTTGGCTTTTGACGGCGCGGCGTAGCGCGCATGATGGCGGCGCGGCATGGGCGTAGCCGCGGCGCGAAGCGATCTGCGCTCGCCGCCACGAGCGGCCCCCGCCATTTGCGGCCGCGCCGCCGCCGTGCCACCATGCGTAGACTGACGCTCGTCCAACGATGAAAACCATTGAGCATGAACCGCCCCGATCCCGATGAGCTGCTCGACAAGCTGCAACGCGACGAAGAAAAACGTCAGCGAGGCAGGCTGAAGATTTTTTTCGGCGCGTCGGCGGGCGTCGGCAAAACCTATGCGATGTTGCAGGCCGCGCGCCGCCGTTACGATGAAGGCGCGGACGTGGTGGTCGGCATCGCCGAAACCCATGGCCGCAGCGAAACCGCGGCGCTGCTCGAAGGCCTCGACGTGCTGCCGCTCGCGCAGATCGAATATCGCGGCCGCAAGCTCGGCGAGTTCGATCTGGACGCCGCGCTCGCCCGCAAGCCGCAACTGATTCTCGTCGACGAACTCGCGCATTCGAACGTGCAGGGCGCGCGCCACCTGAAGCGCTGGCAGGATGTCTACGAACTGCTCGACGCGGGCATCGACGTGTATACGACGGTCAACGTCCAGCACCTCGAAAGTCTGAACGACGTGGTCGGGCAGATCACCGGCATTCGCGTCTGGGAGACCGTGCCGGATCGCGTGTTCGATCGCGCCGACGAAGTCACGCTGGTCGACTTGCCCGCCGAGGAACTGCTTGACCGCATGCGCGACGGCAAAGTGTATTTGCCGCAGCAGGCCGAACGCGCGGTGCGCAACTTCTTTCGCAAAGGCAACCTGATCGCGCTGCGCGAGTTGGCGCTGCGCCGCACCGCGGATCGCGTCGATGCGCAGATGCGGGAGTATCGCGCCGACCGTTCGATCCAGCGCATCTGGCAGGCGCGCGAGCGCTTGCTGGTGTGCGTCGGCCCCGGCCCGGAAGCGCCGATGCTGGTGCGCGCGGCGGCGCGTCTTGCCGCCAGCCTGAAGGCCGACTGGATTGCCGTCTATGTCGAGACGCCCGCGCTGCAGCGTTTGCCGGATGCGCGCCGTGAACGCACGCTGAACGCGCTGAAGCTCGCCGCTGAACTCGGCGCCGAAACCGCGACGTTGGCGGGCGCCGACGCGGCCGCCGCATTGATCGGCTACGCGCAGGCTCGCAACGTGTCGAAGCTCGTGGCCGGCGCGTCGGCGCGCACGGGCCTGCAGCGCTGGTTGCGCAAGCCCCTCGGCGAGCGTATCGCCGAAACGGCAGCGGGCGATCTCGATCTCACGCTGATTCGCGCTTCTTCTGAGCGCGACGGCGGCGAGCATCGGCATCTTTTGAACACCACCGCGAACGCTTGGCGCGATGCATTGAGCGCCGCGCGCGAACGCCGCTCGCCGCCGCGCGCCTACGCTTTCGCGCTGGCGATCTGCGCGGCCATCACCCTGCTGTCGAGCCAGTTGATCGACCATATCGATCTGACCAACCTCGTCATGCTGTATCTGCTCGGCGTGATCTTCGCCGCGGTGAAGCTCGGGCGCGGGCCGGGTGTGGTGCTGTCGTTCATGAGCGTGGCCGCGTTCGACTTCTTCTTCGTGCCGCCGCGCATGTCGCTGTCGGTCTCGGACACGCAGTATCTGCTGACCTTCTTCGGCATGCTGCTGACTTCGCTGGTGATCAGCCATCTCACCTCGAGCCTGCGCCGTGAGGCGAGCGTGGCGCGGCGGCGCGAGCAACGCACCGGCGCAATGTACGCGATGGCGCGCGAGCTGGCCGCGGCGTTGACCACGGAGCAGATCGTCGGCATAGGCAGCCGTCATGTGAGCGAGGTGTTCGGCGCACGCGTCGCGATTCTGTTGCCGGATAGCGCCGATCAGGTCAAACAGAAGATCGAGGATCCCGACGCGGCGGTCACGCTCGAAGGCGAGATGCTCGATAGCGACGTCGGCCAGTGGGTCTACGATCAGCAGAAGCCGGCCGGTCACGGCACCGACACGCTGCCGGCCGCCGCGGCCCTCTACCTGCCGCTCAAGGCGCCCATGCGTACGCGCGGCGTGCTGGCGGTCGTGATGCGCAACGAGGGCGAACTCGACGTGCCCGAACAGCAGCGCATGCTCGACGCGTTCGCCGCGCAGATCGCGCTCGCGCTGGAACGGGTGCACTACGTGGACATCGCGCGCGATGCGCTCGTGAACATGGAGTCGGAGCGCCTGCGCAACTCGTTGTTGTCGGCGATCTCGCACGACCTGCGCACGCCGTTGACGACCATCGTCGGCTTCTCGTCGATGCTCGCGCAATCGCCTGATACGCAGCCCAGCGGCGAACTGGTCGAAGCGATTCACGAGGAGGCGCTGCGCATGACGGGCATCGTCACGAATCTGCTCGACATGGCCCGCCTGCAGGCGGGCAGTCTGCAACTGAACCAGCAATGGACGCTGCTCGAAGAAACCGTGGGCGCCGCGCTGCGCGCGTGCAAACGCGTGCTGGCGAATCATCCGGTGCAGGTGAAGTTGCCCGCCGACTTGCCGCTCTTGCACCTCGACGCCGTGCTGATGGAGCGCCTCTTTTCCAACCTGTTCGAGAACGCGGCCAAATACACGGCGCCGACCACGCCGTTGACGATCGGCGCGCAGCGTCTCGACGCGGACGGCAAGTCGTTCGTGCGCGTCACTGTCGACGATGACGGCCCGGGCCTGCCCGCCGGCATGGAAGCACGCGTGTTCGAGAAGTTCACGCGTGGCGAGAAAGAGTCGGCCAAGCCGGGCATCGGTCTCGGGCTTGCGATCTGCCGCGCGATCGTGGAAGCGCACGGCGGTACAATCGGCGCGCTCAATCGCGTGTCGGCGGACGGCCATGTGGAAGGCGCGCGCTTCTGGTTCACGCTGCCCGTGGAAACGCCGCCCGACGCACCGGACGCACTCGAAGACGAAGGCGCCGATGCTTTGACGCACGCCGACACCGACAGCGAACCAACTCCTAACACGCTTGCCAAGCCTACCCATGAGTGACCCGAGCATCACCGTCGTCCTGATCGAAGACGAAAAGCAGATTCGCCGCTTTGTGCGAACGGCGCTGGAAGGCGAGGGCATCGTCGTGCACGACGCCGAAACCGGCAAGCAAGGTCTCGTCGAAGCCGCCACGCGCAAGCCCGATCTGGTGATCGTCGATCTCGGCCTGCCCGACACCGACGGCCTCGACGTGATCCGCGAACTGCGCGGCTGGAGCGAATTGCCGGTGATCGTGCTGTCGGCGCGCACGCAGGAAAGCGAGAAAGTCGCCGCGCTCGATGCCGGCGCGGACGACTACCTCACCAAGCCGTTCGGCGTGTCCGAGTTGCTCGCGCGAATCCGCGCGCATATGCGGCGGCGCAATCAGGGTGGTGCGAACGAGTCGCCGCAAGTGCGCTTCGGCGCCGTGACCGTCGACCTGGCCTTGCGGCAGGTGAGCCGCGACGGCGCGGCCGTCCACCTGACGCCGATCGAATACCGGCTGCTCGCCACGCTGGTGCGCCACGCCGGCCGCGTGCTCACGCACCGCCAGTTGCTGCGCGACGTGTGGGGGCCGTCGCATGTCGAGAGCCATCACTATCTGCGCATCTATATGGCGCATCTGCGCGGCAAGCTCGAGCGCGATCCGGCGCAGCCGGAACATATCATTACGGAAACCGGGGTGGGATACCGGCTGGTGGGGGCGGCTTGATGCGGTGACGTGATGGCACGCTGTGATGCGGTGCGTTGACGCAGCCTAGCGGCGCACTGTGGTGAATCCGCCACGGCCGGCGCGATCTCTTGTCGCGAGTCGTTCCCGGCGGCTTACCGGCGATCCCGGTATAATTACATTTCGTAAGGACGACCTTGCGGTTTCACGAACGGGGACGGCCCCATTTCACCATGGAGCTGTTTCATGTCCTGGATTCTTCTGTTGATCGCCGGTTTGCTCGAAGTCGCCTGGGCGGCCGGTCTTAAAACCTCCGACGGTTTCACTCGTCTCTGGCCTTCGGTGTTCACGGTCGTGACCGCGCTCGGCAGCTTCATACTGCTCGCCATGGCCATGCGCCAGTTGCCGCTCGGCACGGCCTACGCGGTGTGGACCGGCATCGGCGCAGTCGGCGCGTTCATCTTCGGGATCGTGATGATGGGCGAGGCGTTGACCGTCGCCCGGGTTGCCAGCGCGGCGCTCATCGTGATCGGACTGATCGGGTTGAAGCTCTCTTCCGGGCATTGAGCCCCGTACTCGAACCCGCCGCCGGACGTATCCGTCGAGTCCGGCGGCGCCCGGCTCGCGCCCGCATCGAACTCCCCATTTATTCGCCGCTCTGCGTTCTGCGAATTAACGTGGCTATAATGAGATCGAATCCAACCTGACATTGTCCGCGGCCCATTTGGCGCGGCCGGCTTGGCGCGGGTCTGACGACTTCGGTGCGGCTCCCCCATGATTGGCCCGTCGAAGCCGCCCGGCACGCACAGCGCGCCCGGAGGCGGCCATGCTTGAATCACTTTCGCTCGCTGCGGGCCTCTCGTGGGGCAGCGGTCTGCGCCTCTATCTGACGGTCCTGCTGGCCGGCGTGTTCGCCCGTCTGGGCCTCGTTCATCTTCCCGATACGCTGTCCGCATTGTCCTCGCCTTGGGTGATCGGCGTGGCGGGCGTGCTGACCGTCACCGAATTTCTCGCCGACAAGATTCCCGCGTTCGATTCGCTGTGGGACGCGGTTCATACCTTTATCCGCATTCCGGCGGGCGCCGTGCTGGCCGCCGGTGCGCTCGGCCATGCCGATCCGGCGCTGTTGACCGTGGCCGCGCTCGCGGGCGGGACGCTGGCGGGCACGGCGCACCTCGCCAAAGCGGGGACGCGCGCGCTGATCAACCTGTCGCCGGAACCGGTGTCGAATGTCGTGACCTCGACGGCTGAAGACGGGCTCGTGTTCGGCGGCATGTTGCTCGCGCTGTTCGTGCCGCTCCTCTTTCTGGTGTTGATGGTGGGCTTCCTGATGCTGGCCGGCTGGGCGTTGCCGCGGCTCTGGCGTGGGGTCCAGGGCGGTTTTCGCGGCATGGCGACGCACATGGTGTCGCGCTTTGCCAGGAGCAGGCACGATTGAGCGATACGGTACGGGGTTCCGCGGCGCGCATGGCGACACCGCCGACGCGCCGGTTCGGCGGTAGGGATCTGTTGCGCCAGTCCGTTCGTATGACGTCGCGCGACTGGCGCGCGGGCGAATTGACGATGCTGTTGCTGGCGCTGGTGCTGGCCGTGGCGGCTTTGTCGAGTGTCGGCTTTCTGGCTGACCGTTTGCACCAGGGGCTCGAGCGCGACGCGCGGCGCATGATCGCCGCCGACTTCATCGTGCGGGCCGATCATCCGGTCGATCCGCAATTCGCCGGGCAAGCCGAAGCGCTCGGTTTGAACACCGCCAGCACGGCGATCTTTCCCAGCATGATCAACTCGACCGGCGCGCAGCCGGTCTCGCGGCTCGCCGCCATCAAGGCGGTGTCGCCCGGTTATCCGCTGCGCGGCGCGCTGCGCATTGCCTCGGCGCCGGGCGCGGCGGACTATCCGGCGCGATCGATTCCGCCGCCGGGCGTCGTGTGGGTCGATCAGGCGTTGCTCGACGCGCTGAAGGTGCATGTCGGCGATACGGTGAAAGTCGGCAATCGCAATTTCACGATCGGCGCGGTCATCACGCGCGAACTCGACCGCGGTTTCTCGTTCGTCAATTTCTCGCCGCGCCTGATGCTGCGCGCCGACGACGTGCCGTCGACCGGCCTCATCGCTTACGGCAGCCGCGTGACGTACCGCTTGCTGGTCGCGGGGCCCGACGAAGCGGTGGCGCGTTTCGCGCAATTCGCGCACGACCGCGTGGACGGCGGCAAGATGCGCGGCGTCGCGCTCGAATCGTTGCAGGACGGGCAACCGCAAGTGCGCCAGACGCTCGACCGCGCGAGTCATTTCCTCACGCTCGTCTCGCTGCTCACCGCGTTGCTGGCGGCCGTGGCGATTGCGATGGCCGCGCATCGATACATGCGCCGGCATCTGGACGGCT
This sequence comes from Paraburkholderia sp. RL17-381-BIF-C, assembly GCF_046026435.1. Lineage (NCBI taxonomy): Bacteria > Pseudomonadati > Pseudomonadota > Betaproteobacteria > Burkholderiales > Burkholderiaceae > Paraburkholderia > Paraburkholderia sp. RL17-381-BIF-C. The sequence goes on from NZ_JARESX010000005.1 coordinate 117,558, forward strand.
GCGCGGTGCTGCGTTGCCTCGGCGTCAGTCAGGCGACACTGCGCGCGCTCTTCACGCTCGAATTCGTGGGGCTCGGGTTGATCGGCGGCGCGCTGGGTGTGGCGCTCGGTTATCTGGGCCACCTCGCGCTGCTCACGTGGCTCGGCAGTCTGATCGATGTCGCGCTGCCGTATCCGACCGCATGGCCGGCGCTCGAAGGCATCGCGGCCGGTCTCGTGCTGTTGCTGGGCTTCGCGTTACCGCCGTTGTTGCCGCTCACAAGAGTGCCGCCGGTACGCGTGCTGCGCCGTGAATGGGGCGAGGCGGGCCGCACCGCATGGGCGGCTTACGCGCTCGGCATCGTGCTGTTCGCGGCGCTGCTGATCGTCGCGGCCGGCGAGCTAAAGCTCGGCGGGATCGTGGCGGGCGGCTTCGCGGGCGGGCTGCTGGTGTTCGCGTGCATCGCGCGGCTCGCGTTGTGGGGCGCGGCGCGCGTGGTGCGCAGCGAGCGCGTGAATGCGGGAATCGGCTGGCGCTATGCACTGGCATCGCTCGAACGGCGCAGCAGCGCGAGCGCATTGCAGATCACCGCGCTCGGCATCGGGCTGATGTGTCTGTTGCTGATTGCGATGACGCGTAACGACCTCGTGGCCGGCTGGCGGAAATCGACGCCGCCCGATGCGCCGAACGAGTTCATCATCGATATCCAGCCTGATCAGCGCGACGCCGTCACACACTATCTGAGTACGCACGGCGTGCCGGGCACGGTGCTTTCGCCGATGGTGCGCGGCCGGCTGACGGCGATCAACGGCAAGCCGGTCAATCCGGATACGTTCAAGGGTGACGACGCCAAACGTCTCGTGGATCGCGAGTTCAATCTGTCGTACACCACCGAGTTGCCCGACGACAATCGACTCTCGGCCGGCACGTGGTACGGCGACACGACCACGCCGCAGATTTCGATCGAGCAGGGCCTCGCCAAGCTGATCAACGTGAAGCCTGGTGACATGCTGCGTTTCGACGTGACCGGCTTGCAGATCGACGCGCCCGTCACGAGTGTGCGCAAGCTCGACTGGGGCTCGTTCAAGGTCAACTTTTTCGTGCTGATGCCGCCCGCCGCGTTGCAGGATTTTCCGGCGACGTTCATCACGAGCTTCCATCTGCCGCAAGAGAAACAGTCGACCATCGACGGCCTGATCTCGACTTACCCGAACCTCACGGCGATCGATACTGGTCCGATTCTCGCGCAGGTGCAGCGCGTGTTGCAGCAGGTGATCGGCGCGGTGCAGTTCCTGTTCGCGTTCACGCTTGCCGCGGGTGTACTCGTGCTGTACGCGGCGCTCGCCGGCACGCGTGATGAGCGCATGCGAGAATCCGCGCTGCTGCGCGCATTAGGTGCGTCGCATCGTCAGGTGCGCTCGGTGCAGGTCGCCGAGTTTGTGGCGGTGGGCGCGCTGGCGGGTCTGATGGCGGCGGTGGGCGCGCAGGCTATCGGCTACGTGCTGGCAACGCGCGTGTTCGAGTTTTATCTGAGCTTCGATCCCTGGCTCTTGCCGGCGGGCATTGCCGCCGGCGTCGCGTGCGCCGGCGTGGGCGGCTGGCTGAGCTTGCGGCATGTGCTGGCGCGGCCCGCGTTGCAATCGCTGCGGGATGCGTGAATTTCTTTTTTCTGGTTGGTGAGTGGGTATGAGTGATTTGAACGACGAAGTGTCCGCGGCGCAGCCCACGGCCTTCGAACTGGTGGGCGGCGAGGCGCGCGTGCGCGAACTGGTGGACCGCTTTTACGATCTGATGGATCTCGAAGCGGACTTCGCCGGAATCCGGGCGTTGCATCCGCAATCGCTCGACGGTTCGCGCGACAAGTTCTTCTGGTTTTTATGCGGATGGTTGGGTGGTCCGGATCATTACATCAGCCGCTTCGGTCATCCGCGTCTGCGCGCGCGGCATCTGCCGTTCGCGATCGCATCCGGCGAGCGCGATCAGTGGCTCAGATGCATGGCGTGGGCGATGGAAGATATCGGGCTCGCGGAACCTCTGAGAGAGCGCTTGCTCGGCTCGTTCTTCGAAACGGCCGACTGGATGCGCAATCGCAATGGCTGAGGAGGTTGGGCAGACTTCGCGCACGACTTCGGCGGACTATGCCGTTCTGCCTCCGCAGGCACGCGAAGTTCTCGACTGCTGGTTCGGCGCGCCGGGCACACCCGAGTTCGGCAAGCAGCACAAACGCTGGTTTTCACGCGACGCGGCGTTCGACACGATGCTGCGTGAACGCTTCGGAACCCTGATCGATGCGGCATGCGAGTCCACGCTCGACCACTGGGCCGACACACCGCTCGGCGCGTTGGCGCTCGTCATCGTGCTCGACCAGTTTTCCCGCAATTGTCATCGTGGCACATCGCGCGCGTTCGCGGCCGACCACAAGGCATTGCAAACCGCGCAGCAGATGATCGCAAGCGGCGCCGATCGCTTGTTGCCGAGCGCGCATCATCGCGCGTTCGCCTATTTGCCTTTCGAACACGACGAGACGCTCGCCGGTCAGCGCGAATCTTTGCGACTGTTCAAACTGCTGAAAGCTGAACCGGGCGGCGCGTCGTATTATCGGTCCGCGGTGCGCCACGCGGAAATCATCGAGCGGTTCGGGCGCTTTCCGCATCGCAATGCGCTGCTCGGGCGTTCTTCTACGGCTGAAGAAAGCGCGTTCCTGCGCGAACCGGGTTCATCGTTCTAGATTTGCGATCAGCGCGCGCGAAACGCCTAGCGGCCGCCGGCCACGTCGAGGAGTGCGCCCGTCACATACGAGGCGGTGTCGCTCAGCAACCAGACGATGGCCTCGGCCACTTCACCGGCCGTGCCGGGGCGGCCCAGCGGTGTGGTCGCGCCGAGTTGCGCGGCGCGCTCGGGCTTGCCGCCGCTTGCGTGGATCTCGGTGTCGATCAGGCCGGGGCGCACCGCGTTCACACGCACGCCTTGCGGGCCGAGTTCCTTGGCGAGGCCGAGCGTCATGGTGTCGACGGCGCCTTTCGAGCCGGCATAGTCGACGTATTCGTTCGGTGAGCCGAGCCTCGACGCCGCCGACGAAACGTTCACGATCACGCCGCCCGCGCCGCCACGCGTGGTGGACATGCGCCGCGCGGCTTCGCGTGCGCAGAGATATGCGCCGAGCACGTTGACGTCGAACATGCGCTTCAGGCGCGCGAGGTCCATGTCGGCGAGTTGGCTGGACGGCGCGACGATGCCCGCGTTGTTGACGAGTGCATCGAGCCGCCCGAACTTCTGTTCAAGCGTGTCGAACATGGCCAGCACGTCGGCCTCGTTCGCGACGTCGCCGGCGATCGTCAACGCGCGGCCGCCGGCCCGTTCCACATCGGCGGCGGTGTCTTGCGCTGCCGCGAGATTCTGCGCGTAATTCACGCCGACGGACCAGCCGCGCGCACCCAGCAAACGCGCGGTTGCGCGGCCAATGCCGCGGCTGCCACCGGTGATCAGAACGGCTTTCGTCATCGCAACCTCATCGTTCGGGAAAAGTCAGACCGCGTCGCGCTTGATCGCCCATTTGTCGCTGGCGGGCGGCTGATAGCGTTGCAGCTTGCCGATCAACGCGGCGGGATCGGCGTCGATCTGCAGGATGTCGAAATAGGTCTGGCGCATGAAGCCTTCTTCGACGGTATGCTGCAGCAGATTGATCAGCGGGTCATAGAAGCCGTCGATATTCAGCACGGCCACCGCTTTCTGGTGGTAGCCGAGTTGCGCCCACGTGTAGACCTCGAACAGTTCTTCGAGCGTACCCGCGCCGCCCGGCATCGCGACGAACGCGTCGGACAGGTCGGCCATCATCTTCTTGCGATGATGCATGTCGGGCACCACGTGCAGTTCGGTCAGGCCGTTGTGGCCGACTTCCTTGCTGACCAGAAGCTCGGGAATCACGCCGATCGCGCGGCCGCCTTCGGCCATCACGGTGTCGGCGATCACGCCCATCAGACCGACCTTGCCGCCGCCGTAGACGAGCGCCAGATCGGCTTGCACCAGCGCGCGGCCAAAGGCGCGCGCCGCTTCGGCATACAACGGTTTAGCCCCGTTGGAGGAGCCGCAATACACACACACCGACTTCATGCTCAAGCGTCCTTCGGTTCGTTGCGGGGCGCGGCGCCTTCCTTGGGCGGCAGGTAGTCGTAAAACTCGCGCTTGGGCAGTTTGCCCGACACGAGGTCGTCGAAAATCTGCCGTGAGCGGCCGCGCAGATAAGGCGCCATCAACGAGACGATCTGCACGCTCACCTGATGCAGCTCCGCGCGAATCGCCTCCTGCTCGTTGTATTTGCGCGGGTTCATCACGAACTGATACGAGAGCCAATACGTACCGATCACGCCGACGTTGGTGGCGATCACGTGCAGTTCTTCAGGTGTGGCGACCATTTCGCCGTCGGCCACGAGCTGCTCGCAGAACTGGCTCGCAAAACGCACCTTGTGGCTGATGATCTGCTTGAAGTGCGTTTCGAGCGTGCGATTGCGCGCCAGCAGATCGTTCAGATCACGATACAGGAAGCGATAGCGCCAGGTGAAATCGACCATGTACTGCAGATACGACCACATTTCGTCGATGGTCGCGCGATGGTCGTCGGGAAAACGCAGACGCTTTTCGATCTCCTGCTCGAACTGGCTGAAGATGCTGTTGATGATGTCGTCTTTGTTGCGGAAGTGGTAGTACAGGTTGCCTGGACTGATTTCCATTTCCTCGGCGATCGTCGTCGTCGTGACGTTCGGCTCGCCGATTTCGTTGAACAGTTTCAACGAGAGTTCGAGAATCCGTTCGCGCGTGCGGCGGGGAGGTTTGGCTTCCATGTCGTCCGGCCCTGGTTACGCCGGGCTGGGGCACACGGCGGCGTGCCGCTCTTTGCGTGATCCGCCCGGACGCGGTTGGTGTATCGAACGATTATAAACCGAGCGTTCTTATACCAAGCGAATACTCAGGGTTTTCATTATTCGCGGCGATTTCGCGCACAGTTCGCTTACGGTTCGGCTGCGCTGAAGCGGCCGCGGCGTGGCTTCACAGCCATGCCTTGAGCCAGTGCGCGACGAGCGGCCCGACGATCAGCAGCCACGTCATCAGGCACATGCCGAGCGCGACCATCACGGCCGCGCTGCCGAGATCCTTCGCGCGTCGCGAGAGTTCGTGGCGTTCGAGCGAAATGCGGTCGATAGCCGCTTCGACGCTCGAATTCAGCAACTCGACGATCAGCACGAGCAGCACGGAGCCGAGCAGCAACACGCGCGATACCGGATCGACCGGCACCAGCACGCCGCACGGAATCAGGATCGCGGCGAGCGTGAGTTCCTGGCGAAACGCGCTTTCCTCGCGGATCGCGACGCGAAACCCCGCGAGCGAATTTTTCATCGCGTGCCAGGCGCGCGTGACGCCGCGATTGCCCTTGTACGGATTGAAGGGCAGCGGCGCGAGCGGATCGTCGGGGCTGAGCGGTTCGTGCTGCGCGTCGTGCTGCGTTTCGTCTTGTGCGTCGCGTGGCGGGGCGTGTCGCATGTTGTTCGTCACGCGCGTGCCGTTCATGCCGTCCAAACCATGCGCGTGATCTGCATGATTCGGCGTGCCTGGTTCGCTCACGTCGTCGATCGGTTCGATGCTGGCGGTACTGTCGGTATCGACGGCGCGCAGCGCGCCGTTCGACGCGCGGGCCACAGTAGTGGTTCTGGTTCGCATGGACAGCTCGGCGCGCCGCGTCATGCGGCGGCGCTTTCCTCGCGGTACGTTGCGCGCGGCAGTGGCTTCAGATGCGCGGCGAATTGCTCGGAGGCCGCCGCCCACGAGAAGCGTTCGGCCCACGCGCGAGCATGGTTGCGATCGATCTTCAGGGCTTCCAGGCAAGCTTCGCGCAGGTCCTCGTGCATCGCGCCGGCGCCGCCGTCGCCGAGCACGTCGATCGGACCGGTGACCGGATATGCCGCGACGGGCGTGCCGCAGGCGAGCGCTTCGAGCAGCACGAGCCCGAACGTGTCGGTACGGCTCGGGAACACGAACACGTCAGCGGCCGCATAGACCTTCGCCAGTTCGGCCTGCGTGAGCACGCCCAGATAATTCGCTTGCGGATAGCGCGACTTCAGTTCGGCGAGCGCCGGGCCTTCACCGGCCACCCACTTCGAGCCGGGCAGATCGAGCTTAAGAAACGCCTCGACGTTTTTCTCGACCGCCACACGTCCCACATACAGAAAGATCGGCCGGGCGGTATTGAGCACCTTCGAGTCCATCTGGTGAAAGATGTCCAGGTCGACGCCGCGCGTCCACAGCACGACGTTGGTGAAGCCGAATTTCTCCAGGTCGCTCTTGACGACCGGCGTGGGCGCCATCACGGACAGCGACGGCTTGTGAAACCAGTGCAGGAACTTGTAGGTCGCGGCGAGTGGAATGCCGAAGCGCGCCTGCACATACTCCGGAAAACGCGTGTGATAAGCGGTCGTGAACGGCAGCTTGTGCTGAATCGCATAGGCGCGCGCGGCCATGCCGAGCGGACCTTCCGTGGCGATATGCAAGGCGTCGGGCGCGAATGCGTCGATACGCTGGCGCAGCTTGCGGCGCGGCAGCAGCGACAGACGGATCTCCGGATAGGTCGGGCAAGGGATCGTCTTGAACTCGAGCGGCGTCAGCAGATCGACGCGGTGGCCGAGTGCGCTGAGTTCGCGCGTGGTGTTTTTCAGCGTGCGTACGACGCCATTGACCTGCGGTTCCCATGCGTCGGTGACGATCATGATCTTCATCGGTTTCGGCCCAATAGAGAAGTTAACAAGCAGGGACTACGCGGTCGCCCGGGCCTTTTGCACGCCCACTTCCGGGGAGCGCACCACGGTCCAGTAGATCACCTTGAGTTCGCCTTCATACGTCTCGACCAGTGCTGACAAACTTTCGACCCAGTCGCCGTCGTTGCAATACAGGACGCCGTCGATATCGCGTATCTCGGCTTTGTGGATGTGCCCGCAGACCACGCCGTCGCAGCCGCGGCGGCGCGCTTCGTCGGTCATCACGCGTTCGAACGACGAGATGAAATTCACCGCGTTCTTCACCTGATGCTTCAGGTACTGCGATAGCGACCAGTACGGAAAACCGAGCCGGCTGCGGATCCGGTTGAACCAGCGGTTCAGGATCAGGATCATGGTGTAGAGCGTGTCGCCGAGATAGGCGAGCCACTTGGCGTGCTGGATCACGCCGTCGAACAGATCGCCGTGCACGATCCACAGACGCTTGCCGGCGAGCGTGGTGTGAAACGCCTCGCCGCGCACGTGGATGTCGCCGAACGCGAGGTCGCAGAACTGGCGCGCGGCTTCGTCGTGATTGCCGGGCACGTAGATCACCTGGGTGCCTTTGCGCGCCTTGCGCAGCACCTTCTGCACGACGTCGTTGTGCGCCTGCGGCCAGTACCAGCCTTTCTTCAACTGCCAGCCGTCGATGATGTCGCCCACGAGGTACAGATACTCCGACTCGTTGTGGCGCAGGAAATCGAGCAGATAGGGCGCCTGGCAGCCGCTCGAACCGAGATGGATGTCGGAGAGCCAGATGGTGCGGTAGCGGTGCGGCGCGGCGTGGTCGTCGTCGTGCTGGCCGGCGTTGGCGTCGAGCGGCAATGGCGCCACGGGCAACGGCCGTCCGTGGCTATGGTTGGGTTCCGGGAGGAACGCGACGGGGTCGACGCTCGGGCCGGTCTGGCGGAACAGGGAAGTCGCGGACGTTTTGGGGTCCATGGCTCACGCGTCGAGTTGCGGTGCCCGTATTGGGCCGGGCGCGCGTGACTGTGCCGTGACAGTCATGAGAAGTTCTTATTACTGCGGGCGTGGGGAGAGGGGGCGGTGGGGTGTGAGATGCGAGGCGGAAGATGCAGTGAAATCGAATTGGTGTGAGGTGCGATGGTCTGTGAAGCGCGAGACGCAGCGGAGGGCGAGAGGTGGCGGAGCGGGAGACAGGGCGGAGGGAGAGAGGCGGTGCAGCGGGAGAAGCGGCAAAGCGCGAGCGGTGGAAATCAACGCATCACAAGAACCGCCGTTGCAGATCGCACGATGTGGCGCCGGTCCAACAGGAGAGCGAAAGAATTGCCCGTCGGGTTCAACCGCTCAACCGGAGACGCTAACGACCCGAGTGCCGGCGAGGCGATCGTGCAGAAACTGGCGTTGCGAATCGACGCGCCCGGTGGCGGCCCACAACACGAACCAGATGCCGGCGATCGCGAGCGTCTGCGGCAGCTTGAGTCCGAGCAGCGGATGCAGCGCGAGCGGTGGTAAAAACCACAGCCACGCAAGCACGTAGCGGGTTATGGCACGACCAGTGGAGAGCGGCGCGCCGTCGGCGGCGACGACTCGCAGACGCCAGGTTTTCATCGGCAGGGTCTGGCCGCTGTGGGTCCAGAACCAGACGAAGTACACGCCGACCACGAGCCCGATCCATGCGGCCAGCAGGTTGTGATGGGTCAGCCCGTTGCGTTGCTGGGTCAGGGTGCTGAACAGATATCCGGCGATGAACACCACGCCGAACAGAATCAGCGCTTCGTACAGCAGCGCTGCGAGACGCCGCCTTACGGTGGGCGCATTGCCGGTTGCATCAGCGGGCAATGCAGGGGTCGAAAGCGGCTGGGACACAGTGGGGCCCGATCAGGAGCCGTTGAAGATCGACGGCGCTTCAGCCGGCGAAACAGGCAGCGGCGTAGCGGGCACGAAGCTGCCGGCGGCGGGAATCGGCGGCGCGGCGGCCGGGCTCGGCAACGACGCGGCCGCCGCGGCGCTCACGGCTGCGGCGCCGCTTGCGCCGTGCTCACGCGCATTCACGAGCCGATCGAGTCCCTTGATCTCACTGCGGCCCGAGGGCGGCGCACTGACGACGCTCGGCCGCCGTTTGCGCTCGCTGGCGGCGAGCCGTTCCTTCTGCTCTTCGGGCAGTTGCTGATAGGCCTTCCACGCGTTCTGCCGGGCTTCGCGCGGCAATTCCTTCGACACCTGATAGTTTTCTCGCGCGACACGCCGCTGATCGGGCGTCATGCGGGTCCATTCAGTCATGCGCTCGTGTAGGCGCTTTTGCGCATCGGGCGACATCTTCGGGTAACGCGACGCGATCTTGATCCATTTGCGCTTGCGTTCGTCGCTAAACGAATCCCATTGGGCTTCGAAGGGCGCGAGCGCGATATGCTCGGCGGATGTCAGGCGCGTCCACGCCATTGGGCTGTTGCTGCCGGGCAGGCTCGGCAATTCGACGGCGAGCGTGGGCGTGGGCGCGGGCGCCTTGGCGGTGGCGTTGCCGCCCGCGACGGGCGCGCTGACGGTCGACGGACCCGGGTAAAAGCGCGGATATGTCGCGGCGAACGACACCAGGGCCGCGATCGTGCATCCGAAAACAACGGCCAGGCCGCGCTTGTAACTCACCCGAGAAATCTCCCGCTCAGTGGGCGCGTGAAAGGTACGCGTTGAAACCGTGGTCGAGATAGGCATTGAGCGGCAGGTCGTCGCTTAACATGGCGGCATCGATATCGGCGAGCTCGGCGGTGCGTTGCTGGTCCTCCCAGTAGGCGATCCCCACGAGGCTGACCACCAGCGCGACGAGCGGCCACGCAAGCGCGAAGCGGCGCAGCGGCGAACGGCGGCGCTGCGGTAGTTCGGCTGGCGGCATGCCGGCAGGCACGCCCGCGCCGGCGAAGGCCGGCACGAACACGGGCGCGCTCACGGTTTCGGGCTTCTTGCGCGCGAGCGCGGCGCGGCGCGCCGCGGCGAGTCGATCGACAGTGGCGGACGGAATGCTGGCGGCGTTTTCGTCGAGCGCGCGGCGCACCTGGCGGGCGAACTCGAGTTCTTTGGTTTCTAGGGAGCTCATAGCGTGATTCCTTTGGCCTTGAGCGCTTGCGCCAGCGTGTGGGTGGCCCGCGAGCAGTGCGTTTTCACACTGCCTTCGGAGCAGCCCATTGCGGCGGCAGTCTCGGCGACATCCATATCCTCCCAATAACGCATGAGAAACGCCTCCCGTTGACGTGCCGGTAACTTTTGGATCTCGTCGTCGATTAACTGCAGAACCTGTTCGCGTTCGAGTTTCTGTTCGTTGCTCTCGGAGCCCGCCGAGCCTTGCTGCGCCTCGAAGGTTTCGAGGGGGTCGAATTCGTCGTCGTCGGCGTTGCCGAGCGACGAAAAAAGACTAACCCAAGTATTGCGCACTTTGGCACGACGGAAATAGTCGTGCATCGCATTCTGGAGAATACGCTGAAACAGGAGCGGAAGTTCGGCCGCCGGACGGTCGCCGTATTTTTCGGCGAGCTTGATCATCGCGTCCTGCACGATGTCGAGCGAGGCGTCGTCGTCCCGCACGGCGTAGACCGTCTGCTTGAATGCGCGCCTTTCGACGCCCGCCAGAAAATCGGCGAGTTCCTTGTCTGATGCCATCCGTTGGGGGTCGGCGCAGCGAGCGTGCGCGTAATCGGTCGAAAAATGTCGTAAAACTCGCGGATGCTAACAAACTTTTGCGTCGCTGGGGCGAAACGTGATTCAGCTTGCATCTCCATAACAGCCTTTCGGTCAATATCGAGAGTTCGGTGCGGCGTGCTCAGGCAATATTTGCTTGACCGCGCGGGCGTCTGCAGATATCGTCGCTGGTTCGCAACATAAGTGACTTGTCTCATTGAGGTGTGGCCCAAGAAGCTCACCTGTCAACTGGACGCGCCGCTTGAACCCGAGCCACAAGCCCGGCAGAGAGCACCCGATCAATTTTTTGCCGAAAATTCGAAAGGTGAATAAATGAATATGCCCAGCGCGGAATTCTCCACGTCGGATACGACCCCCCATCCCGAAGCTGACTCTATCGGCGCCACCGTGCTCATGAAGGCACTGGCCGACGAAGACGTCGAGTTTGTCTGGGGCTATCCCGGCGGCTCGGTACTCTACATTTACGACGAGCTTTACAAGCAGGACAAATTCCAGCACGTGCTCGTGCGCCACGAGCAGGCCGCGGTCCACGCCGCCGACGCCTACGCGCGTTCCACCGGCAAGGTCGGTGTGTGCCTCGTGACCTCCGGCCCCGGCGTCACCAATGCGGTGACCGGCATCGCCACCGCGTACATGGATTCGATCCCGATGGTGGTGATCAGCGGCCAGGTGCCGACTGCCGCGATCGGCCAGGATGCGTTCCAGGAGTGCGACACGGTTGGTATCACGCGTCCCTGCGTGAAGCACAACTTCCTCGTGAAGGACGTGCGCGACCTCGCCGCCACCGTCAAGAAAGCTTTCTACATTGCTCGTACCGGCCGTCCCGGCCCGGTGCTGATCGACATCCCGAAAGACGTGTCCAAGGCGCCGTGCCAGTACGAACCGCTCAAAACGGTTTCGCTGCGCTCGTATAACCCGGTCACGAAGGGCCACTCCGGCCAGATCCGCAAAGCGGTCTCGCTGTTGTTGTCGGCCAAGCGTCCGTACATCTATACCGGCGGCGGCATCATTCTCGCGGACGCATCGCGTGAGCTGAACCAGTTCGCCGACCTGCTCGGCTACCCCGTTACCAACACGTTGATGGGTTTGGGCGGCTACCGCGCGAGCGACAAGAAATTCCTCGGCATGCTCGGCATGCACGGCACGTACGAAGCCAACATGGCGATGCAGCACTGCGACGTGCTGATCGCGATCGGCGCGCGTTTCGACGACCGTGTGATCGGCGACCCGGCGCACTTCGCATCGCGTCCGCGCAAGATCATCCATATCGACATCGATCCTTCTTCCATCTCCAAGCGCGTCAAGGTCGACATTCCGATCGTCGGCGACGTGAAGGAAGTGCTGAAGGAGCTGATCGAGCAGCTGCAAACGGCCGAGCATGGCCCGGACACCGCGGCGCTCGCCGACTGGTGGAAGGACATCGAAGCCTGGCGCGCGAAAGACTGCCTCAAGTTCGACCGCAAGAGCGACATCATCAAGCCGCAGTACGTGGTGGAAAAGGCGTGGGAACTGACCGACGGCAATGCCTTCGTGTGTTCCGACGTCGGCCAGCACCAGATGTGGGCGGCGCAGTTCTATCGCTTCAACAAGCCGCGCCGCTGGATCAACTCCGGTGGCCTCGGCACGATGGGCTTCGGCCTGCCGGCGGCGATGGGCGTGAAGATGGCGCACCCGGACGACGACGTGCTCTGTATCACGGGCGAAGGCTCGATCCAGATGTGCATTCAGGAGCTCTCCACCTGCAAGCAGTATGAGACTCCGGTGAAGATCATTTCGCTGAACAACCGCTATCTGGGCATGGTGCGCCAGTGGCAGCAGATCGAATACAGCAAGCGCTATTCGCATTCGTACATGGATGCGCTGCCGGATTTCGTGAAGCTCGCCGAAGCGTACGGCCACGTCGGCATGCGTATCGAACGCACGGCAGATGTGGAACCGGCGCTCAAGGAAGCGCTGCGCCTGAAAGATCGCACGGTGTTTCTCGATTTCCAGACCGATCCGACCGAAAACGTCTGGCCGATGGTTCAGGCCGGCAAGGGCATCACCGAGATGCTCATGGGTTCGGAAGATCTATAACGACGGCGCGTTGAGTTAAACGCCGCGTTGGCTTCGTCCTGCGCGCCTTCATGAAAGGCGAGCTGCGGACGAAGCGGCGCGAACCGTTCGCAGACATCGACAAAACATCTGGAAGAAGCGAAACATGAGACACATCATTTCCGTCCTGCTGGAAAACGAACCGGGCGCGTTATCACGCGTGGTTGGTCTCTTCTCGGCACGCGGCTACAACATTGAAACCTTGACGGTGGCTCCGACCGAAGACCGTTCGCTGTCGCGCATGACCATCGTCTCCATTGGCTCGGACGACGTGATCGAACAGATCACGAAGCATCTGAACCGCCTGATCGAGGTGGTGAAAGTGGTCGACCTTACCGAGGGCGCCCACATCGAGCGCGAGCTGATGTTGATCAAGGTGAGGGCGGTCGGCAAGGAACGTGAGGAGATGAAGCGGATGTCGGATATTTTCCGCGGCCGCATCATCGACGTCACTGAAAAGACCTACACGATCGAACTGACGGGCGCGAGCGAGAAGCTCGATGCCTTCATCGAAGGGCTCGACGCTACGGCGATTCTCGAGACGGTCCGTACGGGCAGCTCGGGTATCGGTCGCGGCGAGCGCATTCTGAAGGTGTGACGCGCGAGCGTTCAACCGTCTCGATCCAGGCCGGGCAGTGCCTTTAAGAACCCGGCCAGCAACAACTATATGCAGTATTTGAATCTCACTGAATCATCGAATTTAGCCAAGGAACCGACATGAAAGTTTTCTACGACAAGGACGCCGACCTCTCCCTCATCAAGGGCAAGCAAGTCACCATCATCGGCTATGGCTCGCAAGGCCATGCGCACGCGCTGAACCTGAAGGAAAGCGGCGTGAACATCACGGTCGGTCTGCGCAAGGGCGGCGCATCGTGGAGCAAGGCTGAGAACGCCGGCCTGCAAGTCAAGGAAGTGGCGGAAGCCGTCAAGGGCGCAGACGTGGTCATGATGCTGCTGCCGGACGAGCAGATCGCCGAAGTCTATGCGAAGGAAGTGCACGCCAACGCCAAGCAAGGCGCAGCGCTCGCGTTCGCACACGGCTTCAACGTTCACTACGGCCAGGTGATTCCGCGTGCCGACCTCGACGTGATCATGATTGCGCCGAAGGCGCCGGGCCACACGGTTCGCGGCACCTACTCGCAAGGTGGCGGCGTGCCGCACCTGATCGCTGTCGCGCAGGACAAGTCGGGCGCAGCACGTGACATCGCGCTGTCGTACGCTGCGGCGAACGGCGGCGGCCGTGCCGGCATCATCGAAACGAACTTCCGCGAAGAAACGGAAACCGACCTGTTCGGCGAACAAGCCGTGCTGTGCGGCGGTACGGTCGACCTGATCAAGGCCGGCTTCGAAACGCTGGTGGAAGCGGGCTACGCGCCGGAAATGGCGTACTTCGAATGCCTGCACGAACTGAAGCTGATCGTCGACCTGATCTACGAAGGCGGCATCGCGAACATGAACTACTCGATCTCGAACAACGCTGAATACGGCGAGTACGTGACGGGTCCGCGTATCGTGACGGCTGAAACGAAGAAGGCGATGAAGGCTGTGCTGACCGACATTCAAACGGGCGAGTACGCAAAGAGCTTCATCCTCGAAAACAAGGCCGGCGCACCGACGCTGCAATCGCGCCGCCGTCTGACGGCCGAGCACCAGATCGAACAGGTCGGTTCGAAGCTGCGCGCAATGATGCCGTGGATCGCGAAGAACAAGCTGGTCGACCAGTCGAAGAACTAAGCTGATTCACGCTGATGTCCGGTGCGGCGCTATGCCGTAACAACCGGACAGATCAAAAAGCCGTCCAAGGGTGCTGAACCCTGGGCGGCTTTTGCTATCCTACGGTTTTACAAAAACACAGAAGCCATTCATGAATTACCCACATCCGATCATCGCGCGAGAAGGCTGGCCGTTCATCGCCATCGCGGCCGTCGTTGCACTCCTGATTCACTTCTTCGCGGGATTCGGCGTTTCATGGCTGTTCTGGCTGCTGTTGATTTTCGTCGTGCAGTTCTTCCGCGACCCGGCACGCCCGATCCCCACGCAGGCGAATGCCGTGCTGTGCCCGGCCGACGGCCGTATCGTCGCAGTCGAAACCGCGCACGATCCGTATGCCAATCGTGAAGCGCTGAAGATCAGCGTGTTCATGAACGTCTTCAACGTCCACTCGCAACGCTCGCCGGTGGACGGCGCGATCTCCAAGGTCGAATATTTTCCGGGTGCGTATCTGAATGCCGCGGTGGACAAGGCTTCCACCGAAAACGAACGCAATGCGATCGTGATCGAAACGGCCGGCGGCCAGACCGTGACGTCGGTGCAGATCGCCGGTTTGATCGCGCGGCGCATTCTTTGCTACGTACGGGCAGGTGAGCCGCTCACCCGTGGTCAGCGTTACGGATTTATCCGCTTCGGTTCGCGCGTCGACGTGTATCTGCCGGTGGGCAGCCGTCCGCGTGTGTCGATTGGCGAGAAGGTTTCCGCGTCGTCCACGATCCTCGCTGAACTATAAAGCGGCACCAAGGAGGTTTTCCGAATGGCCGCATTCAAACCGCGTCGACCCCGTAACAGCGGACCGCTTCCGCGTCCGTTCCGCCGTAACAAGCCGATGGTGACGGAGTCGGCGGTCGACAGCCGGCGCGCGCAGCGCCAGCAATTCCTGAGAAAGCGCGGCATTTATCTGCTGCCGAACGCATTTACCACGGCGGCGCTGTTCTGCGGCTTCTTTGCCGTGGTGCAGGCCATGAATGTGCGCTTCGAGGTCGCGGCCATCGCGATCTTCGTGGCCATGGTGCTCGACGGCATGGACGGCCGCGTCGCCCGCATGACGCATACGCAAAGCGCGTTCGGCGAGCAGTTCGACAGCCTCTCCGACATGGTGTCGTTCGGCGTGGCGCCGGCGCTCGTCATGTACGAGTGGATTCTGAAGGACCTCGGCCGCTGGGGCTGGCTTGCGGCGTTCGTCTACTGTTCGGGTGCGGCATTGCGTCTCGCGCGCTTCAACACGAACATCGGCGTGGTCGACAAGCGTTTCTTCCAGGGCATGCCGAGCCCGGCCGCGGCGGCGCTGATAGCCGGTTTCGTGTGGCTCGCCACGGACAACCGCGTGCCGCTCAAGCTGGTCTGGCTGCCTTGGGTCGCCTTCGTGCTGACCATCTACGCGGGCGTGACGATGGTATCGAACGCGCCGTTCTATAGCGGCAAGGCGCTCGACGTGCGGCATCGCGTGCCATTCGGCGTGATTCTGCTGGTGGTGGTCGCGTTCGTGCTGGTGTCCTCCGACCCGCCGCTGATGCTGTTCGGCCTGTTCGTGCTTTATGGCTTGTCCGGCTACGTGTTCTGGGGTTATCAGGCGCTGCGGGGTAGGGCCAATCCGGCTCGGTCGGTGGCGCGCGACAGGTAATCGTTCGCTAGCGCAACGGGTTGAAACACACGATCAAACGGCGGCCTTCGGGCTGCCGTTTTTCGTTTGACGAGCCCGTCTGGCGGCGCCGGCAAGCGGGTCCGGCGCCAATTGCGTGGCGGCGGGAATGCCGCTATAGTCGTTGGATGACTGCGTTCACGTTCCTCGTGGAGTCGCACTACGCGCCTTGACGGGCCATTGAACATGCCAGTGCCAGGGCGTCTGCCGCGCTGTTAGCAGAGAGTAGGGCCTTTTTGCCGCGCTGACCGTTTTTGCCCTCCGTCTGCCTCGTCTGTGATCGAGTATTGCCAGCGCTAGCGCAGACAACCGAATTCCACTATCCCATCCCCACCATTGAACGACTCCGCAGGAGACTCGACATGTCCGACAAACTGATCATATTCGACACCACGTTGCGAGATGGCGAACAATCGCCCGGCGCGTCGATGACGAAAGAAGAAAAAATCCGTATCGCGAAGCAGTTGGAACGGATGAAGGTGGACGTGATCGAAGCAGGCTTCGCGGCAAGCTCGAATGGCGATTTCGACGCGATCCAAACAATCGCGGGCCTGATCAAGGACAGCACGATCTGTTCGCTTGCCCGCGCGAACGACAAAGACATTCAGCGCGCGGCCGACGCGCTCAAACCCGCCGATCACTTCCGCATCCACACGTTCATTGCAACCTCGCCGTTGCACATGGAAAAGAAGCTGCGCATGACGCCGGACCAGGTGTTCGAGCAGGCAAAGCTGGCGGTGCGCTTCGCCCGCAAGTTCACCGACGACGTCGAGTTCTCCCCCGAAGACGGCAGCCGCTCGGACATGGACTTTCTGTGCCGCGTGCTGGAAGCGGTGATTGCCGAAGGCGCGACCACCATCAACATCGCGGATACGGTTGGTTACGGCGTGCCGGAGTTGTACGGTCAGCTCGTGAAGACGCTGCGCGAGCGCATTCCGAACTCGCATAAGGCCGTATTCTCGGTGCATTGCCATAACGACCTCGGCATGGCGGTGGCGAATTCGCTGGCCGGCGTGCAGATCGGCGGTGCGCGTCAGGTCGAGTGCACGATCAACGGCCTTGGCGAGCGCGCGGGCAACACGTCGCTCGAAGAAATCGTGATGGCCGTGAAGACCCGCAAAGATTATTTCGGCCTCGATATCGGTCTCGATACCACGCAGATCGTGCCGGCTTCGAAGCTGGTGTCGCAGATCACCGGTTTCGTCGTGCAGCCGAACAAGGCGGTGGTCGGCGCGAATGCGTTCGCGCACGCGTCAGGCATCCACCAGGACGGCGTGCTGAAGGCGCGCGACACCTACGAAATCATGCGCGCCGAAGACGTGGGCTGGAGCGCCAACAAGATCGTGCTCGGCAAGCTGTCGGGTCGTAACGCATTCAAGCAGCGTCTGCAGGAATTGGGCATCGCGCTGGATAGCGAAGCGGAACTGAACACGGCGTTTGCGCGCTTCAAGGAACTGGCCGACCGCAAGTCGGAAATCTTCGACGAAGACATTATCGCGATCGTCACGGAAGAATCCGCCGAGGCGCAGGAGAAGGAGCACTACAAGTTCCTGTCGCTGTCGCAACATTCGGAAACCGGCGAGCAGCCGCACGCGAAGATCGTGTTTTCGGTGGAAGGCAAGGAAGTGACCGGCGAAGCGCGCGGCAACGGCCCGGTCGACGCCACGTTGAACGCGATCGAAACGGAAGTGGGCAGCGGCTCGGAACTGCTGCTGTACTCGGTGAATGCGATCACCACCGGCACGCAGGCGCAAGGCGAAGTGACCGTGCGTTTGTCGAAGAGCGGGCGCATCGTCAACGGCGTGGGCACCGATCCGGATATCGTCGCGGCTTCCGCGAAAGCGTATATCTCGGCGCTCAACAAGCTGTACTCGAACGTGGACAAGTTGAATCCGCAGCGTTCGGAGTGAGTGAGCTGATGGCAGCGCGCTGACGGCGCGACGCCGGTTCGTCGTTTGAATCGCAGAAGCCCCGTGCCTTGAATGGCATGGGGCTTTTGCATTGTGGCGTTACTCCGTCGCAGTGCGCCGCATCGACCAGCCGCGTGACGCGCGCGCCTGAGCCTGCACCTGATGCCGCACTTCGACGGCGATGCCGCGTTCCGGTGCATCGGTCACGAACGTGTCGAGCAGTTCGCGCACGTCGTGGTCGACGAAATCGGCGCGCGTCGCATCGACGATCACCGTGGCGCCGTCGGGAATCTGCTGCAGGTAATGCTTGAGCGGCACTTTGCCGAGAAACGACACGTCCTTGCGAAACGACAGCAGATAGTGATCGCCATGTTGTGCTAGCACGATCGGGCTGCGCAGATTCGCATACAGCGCGAGCAGCACGCTGCACAGAATGCCGAGCACGATGCCGATCAGCAGATCGGTTGCGAGCACACCGACCAGGGTCACGATAAACGGCGCGAACGGTGCGAAGCCCTGTTTCGCCACGGCGACGAACAGCGACGGCTTGGCGAGCTTCACCCCGGTGAAGATCAGAATCGCCGCGAGGCAGGCGAGCGGAATCAGGTTGATCACGCTAGTGAGCGCAAACACGCTGACGAGCAGCAGCACGCCGTGAATGATCGCCGAGAGCCGGCTTTGCGCGCCCGCATGCACGTTGGCCGAACTGCGCACGATCACGGACGTGATCGGCAATCCGCCGATCGCACCCGCAATCAGGTTGCCGACGCCTTGCGCCTTCAGCTCGCGATCCGGCGGCGCGGGGCGCCGCTCGGGATCGATCTGCTCGACCGCTTCGAGGCTCAGCAACGTTTCCAGGCTCGCGACGATCGCCAGCGTGATGGCCACGCGCCAGACATCGGGATTGACGAGTTGTGCGAAGTGCGGCCCAAAGTCGGCCCACTCGAGCGCGAGTCGCAGCGCGGCGAACGACTCCAGCGGCGGCAGTGCGACCCGATGTTCGGCGGGCGGTGCGAGCGACGGCGTCAGCACGCTGAGCAACAATGTCGCGCCGATTCCGAGCAGGACGACCGCGAGCGGTGCCGGTACCCGGCGCACCAGCGCGAAGCGGCGCAGGGCGCGCGTTTCCCAGCCGACCAGAATCGCCAGAGAGAGCAAGGTGATTACGCAGGCCGCGAGAGAAATCGAACCGAACGGCGTGACGATCGCGCCCGCGGCTTGCGCAACGGGTTGCGCGCCGGACGAGGCATTCACGCCGGACAGCCCGAGTGCGAGCGGGAACTGCTTGACGATCAACAGCACGCCGATGGCCGCGAGCATGCCCTTGATCACCGGCGATGGCACGTAGGCGGCAAAGCGGCCGGCTTTAAGCATGCCGAAGCCGAACTGGATCGCCCCGGACAGCAGCACGGCCAGCAGGAAGGCAGAGAAGCTGCCGAGTTGCGCGATCCCGTCGACGACGATCACGACGAGGCCCGCGGCCGGACCGCTCACGCTCAGACGCGAGCCGCTCAGCACGGCCACCACCAGCCCGCCGACAATGCCGGAAACGAGCCCGGCAAAAGGCTCGACGCCCGATGCATTGGCAATGCCGAGACAGAGCGGCAGCGCCACCAGAAAAACGACCGTGCCCGCAAGCAGGTCGCGCTGAAACGTGGAGAAAAAAGCTCGAAGGTTCATGGTGTCGGTGCGGTGAGGTGTAGGGCCTGGTATGCGGCGAAAGCCGAACCGGATCGGATCCGCATGAGGTGTCGCGCTAAGCGGCGGCGCTGTGGGCGGCGGTGGTGCAGGTCATCGCGTCGTCGGCTTCGTAGCCGGACGTGAGGACCTTGATGCGCCCATCTTCGAGCGCGAAGATCCAGCCGTGCACGAGGGGCGCCGGATCGGCGTCCTGCACGATAGGGTGCGCGCGTAAGCCGCGTACCTGTTCGAGCACGTTCAGTTCGGCGAGGCGATCGACGCGCTGCCGCTCGTTTGCGTGGCCATCCAGTTCTTCGTGGTGTGCTCTCGCGAGTGCGCAAAGCGGCGCGATCCGGCGATTCACATGCGGCAGGCTCGGCTCGGGCGGCAGCAGCGCGGCGCGTACGCCACCGCATCCATAGTGGCCGCAGACGATCACATGGCCGACCTTCAACACCTTCACCGCATATTCGAGCACGCTCGCCGAGTTGTCGTCGCCGGCTTGGAAGAGGTTGGCAATATTGCGGTGGACGAACAGGTCTCCCGGCTCGCAATGTGTGATGGTCTCGGCGGGCACGCGGCTGTCCGAGCAACCGATCCACAACACGTGCGGATTCTGGCCGCGCACGAGGTGGCGAAAAAATGCGGGGTTGCGCACGGCGGTTTCATGCGCCCACGCTACGTTGGCGACCAACAGGCGTTTGGGACGGTTCATCGATAACGGCTCCGTAAGTGGTGCGCATTCATTCGGCGCCGAATTCACGGCTACGCTCGTGCGGCCTCATGGGAGACCAGCGCTGAATCAATGCTTACGAAAGCCTTTCTATCAAAAAATAAATCCGCTGTGCGCGAAATAAAATTCGCCGCCATGCGTAATAAATAAAAAAAAGCCGCCTGAAGAGGCGGCTTTGGTAGATGCGCGGCGCATTGCGCGTCATTTGCGCATCGCTCAGAACAGGCTGCGGCGATCCGGATCGTGCAACGGATCAGGCGTTTTCTGCGTGAGCCGGACAATGCCCTGGTCGTCGAAATAAAAGCTGTACATCATGTACCAGACGTTGTCTTCCAGATAGCGATAGGTCCAGACTTCACGCTTCATCAACGGGAAGTAGGCCGTTTCGACCGGGCGGCCGAAATTCACCAGCACGTCGCTCTTGGTCCACTTGCCGATTTCCGCGCGGTAGAACTCGTTGGGTTGCAGCACCTGGCGCACGTTGACGATCTTGCCGGCCGCGTCGATGTCGGCCGCGGTGGTGGTTTCGCCCATCGGCTGGGTCGGCCACATCAGCCGCTTCCCGCCGTTGGGCAGGTCGTAGCTTTCGCGCGGCGGGCCGAGACGCGCGACGATGGTGGATTCATCCGCGCCCTGGGTGTATTGCTGCCAGGGCTGCACGCAGCCGGCAAGCGTCAAGGCGCTCAGGCAGACGAGCGCCGCGCGGCGCAGGCGCCCGGCGGCCGGCGCTCCGATCGAGGCCGCCGTGACGTGGTGGCGGTTGAACATGTATTCCTCCGATGGCGTGTGAGTAGCGGTTTTTATCATCGAGACGCATTATTTTGACATGCGCTGCGGCAAAAGATTTGCGCTTCGTGAAGGGCTGGCCGGGTAGTGGGGTAACGCTTGGCCCGGCTTGCTTATTCCGTCCCGAACCCCCTATGATCCGCGCTTTCACCAATCAGGCGGGGCGATGACGATGGCAAAGTGGCAACGAACGGCCGTGGCGCTGACAGCGCTTTTGATGACAGCGGCGCACGCGGCGGGCGAGCCGGCGACAAACCCCACGGCCGGCGCCGCAGCCAGCCCCGCAGTGAGTCCGGCAGCGAAGCCGACGGCTAACGCCGCAGCAATACCGGCAGCTAACGCCGCAGCGAAGCCCGCGAACAAACCCACCGGCACGCCGATCCAGCTGGCGTTGATCGAAGGCATGTCCGGCCCGTTCGCCAACGCGGGCGCGGCGGTGGAGCGCAATCTGCGCTTCGGCGTCGAGCAGGTGAATGCGCACGGCGGCGTGAAGCTCGCCGACGGCGCACATCCGTTCGAACTGGTCGTGCTGGACAGCAAGGGCGGCACCGAAGAGGCGCTCACGCAACTGCGCGCGGCCGCCGACCGCCATATCGGCTACATCCTGCAAGGCAACAGCTCGGCGGTCGCCGCCGCGCTGATCGGCGCGATCGACAAGCAGAACAGCCGCGAACCGGGCAATCGCGAACTGTTCCTCAACTATTCCGCCGACGACCCCGCCCTGACCAACGCCAACTGCAGTTTCTGGCATTTCCGCTTCGACGCTCACGCGGGCATGCGCATGGATGCGCTGGCCGACGTGATCCAGCGCGACAAGGCGGTGAAGAAGGTCTATCTGCTGAACCAGGATTACAGTTTCGGACACGACGTCAGCAGCCTCGCGCGCTCGACGCTGGCGACGAAGCGGCCGGACATTTCGGTCGTCGGCGACGAATTTCATCCGATCGGCCGCGTGAAGGACTTCGCGCCGTACGTGGCGAAGATCCGCGCGAGCGGGGCGGATGCCGTGATCACGGGCAACTGGGGCAACGACCTGACGCTGCTCGTCAAGGCCGCGCGCGAACAGGGGCTGGACACGAAGTTCTACACGTTCTACGGCAACAGCCTCGGCGCGCCGGCCGCGTTGGGCGACGCCGGCGTCGGCCACGTGATCGCGGTGGCGGACTGGCATCCGAACGCCGGCGGCGCGGCGTCCGATGCCTGGTACGCCGCCTTCCGGACCCGTTTCCCGGCCGCGCAGGACGATTACCCGGTGCTGCGCATGCCGCTGATGATCGAAACCCTCGCTGCGGCGATGAACCGCGCCGGCAGCGCCGATCCGACCACCGTGGCGAAAGCGCTGGAAGGCATCAAGTTCGACAACGGCTTTCACGCCTCGTGGATGCGCGCCGACGACCACCAATTGATCCAGCCCCTTTACGTGATGGAAATGGACAAAGCCGGCACACCGGGCGTGCATTTCGACAACGAGGGCTCCGGCTATGGCTTTCGCACGGTGCTCGCGCTGCCAGGCGAGCGCACTGTCTTGCCGAGCGTTTGCAAGATGAAGCGGCCATGACGCGGGAAAGGCGTGGCATCGCCCGTCACAGCGGTGTTCGCGGCCGGATTGGGCTGTGCTACAATACGCGTCCCGTTGTGAGGCAGGCCTGTATCCAAGGCATGTCAGCAATATTGAAAGCACACGGGTAACCCACGGCACGGCCTTTCTTCCGTGACCGCCTGTCTAGTTCTTAAGGAAATCGACATGTCCGCAGTTGAAACAAGCAAGAAGTCCGAAGTCGTCGCGCAATTCGCACGCGCAGCTAACGACACCGGCTCCCCCGAAGTTCAGGTCGCGCTGCTCACGACCCGCATCAACGAACTGACCGTTCACTTCAAGGCTCACACGAAAGATCACCACAGCCGCCGCGGTCTGCTGCGCATGGTGAGCCGCCGTCGTAAGCTGCTCGACTACCTGAAGGGTAAGGACGCGGATCGTTACCGCGCACTGATCGAGAAGCTGGGTCTGCGTAAGTAATCGGCCAGTCGTTCAGCAAGATGCCTGTGTCAGTTCCACTGATACAGGCATTTTGTTTTTGCACGGTGCGCTTCATGTGATGCGCGCCGGCTGTTCTCCGCAGTGGCGTGCAGGTTCATGCGGCGGAAGCAGCGAAGCGGTAATCAGGCAGTAGAGCAAGCAGTAAAACAGTTTCATGGCCGGGCTTCAGGGCGGAGCTTTGTGTCATTCCAGCGGTTCGCGCGCGTCCTCGGCGTCAAGCGTGGCTCTCTGGAATGGCATAACACTACTCTTCCCATGCGGCGCCGGTCCTGGCGTTGCCGCGCCGCTTCTGGTCCGCGCGGCATTACGAAGAGGAAAAGCAATGACTATGTTCAATAAGATCGTCAAAGAATTTCAGTGGGGACAACATAAGGTTCGCCTCGAAACCGGCGAGATCGCTCGTCAGGCGAGCGGTGCCGTGATCGTCGACGTCGAAGATACCGTGGTGCTGGCCACCGTGGTCGGCGCCAAGACGGCCAAGCCGGGCCAGGACTTTTTCCCGCTGACCGTCGACTACCTCGAAAAGACCTACGCCGCCGGCAAGATCCCGGGTGGCTTCTTCCGTCGCGAAGGCCGTCCGTCGGAAGGCGAAACGCTGATCTCGCGCCTGATCGACCGTCCGCTGCGTCCGCTGTTCCCGGAAGGCTTCTACAACGAAGTGCAGGTCGTGATCCACGTCCTGTCGCTGAACCCCGAAATCCCCGCTGACATTCCCGCGCTGATCGGCGCGTCGGCAGCGCTCGCCGTGTCCGGTCTGCCGTTCAATGGCCCGGTCGGCGCAGCACGCGTGGCCTATATCAACAACGAATACGTGTTGAACCCGACGCGTCCGCAAATGAAGGAATCGGCACTCGACCTGATCGTCGCCGGTACGGAGCGCGCGGTGCTGATGGTGGAATCGGAAGCGCAGCAACTGAGCGAAGAAGTGATGCTCGGCGGCGTGGTGTTCGGTCATGAGCAAATGCAGATCGCGATCGACGCGATCCACGAACTGGTCCGCGAAGGCGGCAAGCCGGAATGGGATTGGCAGCCGGCGGCGAAGAACGAGCCGCTGATCGCACGCGTGACGGAACTGGCGCAAGCCGACCTGCTCGCCGCCTACCAACTGCGCGACAAGCAAGCCCGTTCGACCAAGCTGAAGGAAGTCTACGCAGCCACGTCGAAGAAGCTGGAAGAAGACGCTGCAGCAAGCGGCACGGTGGCGGCCGACAAGGCAACCGTCGGCAACGTGCTGTTCGATATCGAAGCGAAGATCGTCCGTACGCAAATCCTGAACGGCGAACCGCGTATCGACGGCCGCGACACGCGCACTGTGCGTCCGATCGAAATCCGTACCGGCGTGCTGCCGCGTACCCACGGCTCGGCACTGTTCACGCGCGGCGAAACGCAAGCGCTGGTGGTGGCGACGCTCGGCACGAAGGGCGACGAGCAGAACATCGACGCGCTTGAAGGCGAGTACCGCGAACGCTTCATGCTCCACTACAACATGCCTCCGTTCGCGACCGGCGAAACGGGCCGCGTCGGTTCGCCGAAGCGCCGTGAAATCGGTCACGGCCGTCTGGCCAAGCGCGCGCTGGCTGCATGCCTGCCGAGCGCCGACGAATTCGGCTACTCGATTCGCGTCGTGTCGGAAATCACGGAATCGAATGGTTCGTCGTCGATGGCTTCGGTGTGCGGCGGCTGCCTCGCGCTGATGGACGCCGGCGTGCCGATGAAGGCGCACGTCGCCGGCATCGCGATGGGCCTGATCCTGGAAGGCAACAAGTTTGCCGTGCTGACCGACATCCTCGGCGACGAAGATCACCTCGGCGACATGGACTTCAAGGTGGCGGGCACGGAACAAGGCGTGACCGCGCTGCAAATGGACATCAAGATACAGGGCATCACCAAGGAAATCATGCAGGTCGCCCTCGCGCAAGCGAAGGAAGGCCGTCTGCATATCCTCGGCAAGATGACCTCGGCGGTGTCGGGCGCGAACACGGTGCTGTCGGACTACGCACCGCGCATGATCACCATCAAGATCAATCCGGAAAAAATCCGCGACGTGATCGGCAAGGGTGGTTCGGTGATCCGCGCGCTGACCGAAGAAACCGGCACGACGATCGATATTTCGGACGACGGCGTCGTCACCATCGCCAGCACGAGCAGCGAAGGCATGGCCGAAGCGAAGAAGCGTATCGAGAACATCACGCTGGAAGTCGAAGTGGGCCAGGTGTACGAAGGCACCGTGCTCAAGCTGCTCGATTTCGGCGCGATCGTGAACATCCTGCCGGGCAAGGACGGTCTGTTGCATATTTCCGAAATCGCCAACGAGCGTATCAAGGACATCAACGACTACCTGAAGGATGGCCAGCAAGTGAAGGTCAAGGTCATCCAGACGGACGAAAAGGGCCGCGTGCGTTTGTCGGCCAAGGCGTTGCTGAACGAAGGCGCGAATGGCGCAAGCGGCGCGCCGCAAGGCGAGCCGACGCCGCAGCAGTAATGCGGTAGCGGGGCAACGGCCGGCAGCGCGAATGCGCGCCGGCCGTTTTTCATGAAGGGCGCAGGGTGGATTGCGTTGCAGGTAATGAGAAACGGGTACTCTAGTTGTTCATCCCGGCATGCAACGCAATCCAATCTTGGAGTTGACGCAGATGAAAGCGATCGAAATCACCGAATTCGGTGCACCGGATGTTCTGAAACTGGCGGAGCGGCCCACGCCGCAACCGGCCGCGGGCGAGGTGCTGATCAAGGTGGCCGCATCCGGCATCAACCGTCCTGACGTGTTCCAGCGCAAGGGCGGCTATGCGCCGCCGCCGGGCGCGTCGGATCTGCCGGGGCTGGAAGTGGCGGGCGAAATCGTCGGCGGTACGATCGACGAGAAGAACAATCCGTTTGGCCTGAAGGTGGGTGATCGCGTGTGTGCGTTGCTGGCTGGTGGCGGCTACGCGGAATACGCGGTCGCGCCGCTGCTGCAGTGCCTGCCGGTGCCGGCCGGATTGTCGGACGTCGAGGCGGCTTCGCTGCCGGAAACGTTTTTCACGGTGTGGAGCAATGTGTTCGACCGTGCGCAACTCGGTAAGGGCGAAGGCGCGCCGAACGAAACGCTGCTGGTGCAGGGTGGTTCCAGCGGCATCGGCGTGACGGCGATCCAGATTGCGCATGCGCTGGGTTTCCGCGTGTTCGCGACCGCCGGTTCGGACGAAAAGTGCCGTGCGTGTGAAGCGTTGGGCGCCGAGCGGGCGATCAACTACAAGACCGAAGATTTCGTCGAAGTGATCAAGTCGTTGACGAACGACCGCGGCGTCGACGTGGTGCTCGACATGGTGGCGGGCAGTTACGTGTCGCGCGAGTTGACGGCCTTGGCCGACGGCGGACGCATCGTGCTGATCGCGTTGCTGGGTGGCGCGAAAGCGGAGCTGAATCTGAACGAAGTGCTGCGCCGCCGTTTGACGTTGACCGGTTCGACGCTGCGTCCGCGGTCGATCGAATTCAAGGCGAAGATTGCCGCGCAACTCAAAGAACGCGTGTGGCCGCATCTCGAAGACGGGCGCATCAAGCCCGTGGTGCATCGCGTGTTTCCGGCCGCGCAGGCCGCCGACGCACACACGCTGATGGAAAGCAGCACGCACGTCGGCAAGATCGTACTGTCTTGGGGTCAGGACGCTTGACACGGTCGGTTTGACCCGATCCACCCCACGCAGTAAAATTGCGCGTTTTGCGCACGCCGCATGAATCCGAAAGGCGGACTGTAAGCGCAAACGAAGTCCGCCGCCAAGACAAGACGAGACGATGTCGAAACAACGAGCCAAAATGGTAGTCGGTAACTGGAAGATGCACGGGCGCCTCGCTGAGAATGCCACGCTGTTGCAGGCGGTGGCGCAAGGCGCGGGCGAATTGCCGGCCGACGTGCGCGTCGGCGTCTGCGTGCCGAGTCCGTATCTCGCGCAGTCTCAATCGTTGCTGGAAGGCAGCCGGGTCGTGTGGGGCGTGCAGGACGTGTCAGCGTTCACGCATGGCGCCTATACCGGCGAAGTGGCCGCGCCGATGGTGGTGGAGTTCGGCGCCACGCTCGCGATCGTCGGGCACTCGGAGCGCCGTGCCTATCATCGCGAGAGCGCTGAACTGGTCGCCGTGAAAACACAGCGCGCACTTGAGGCGGGTTTGACGCCGATCGTCTGCGTCGGTGAAACGCTTGAAGAGCGCGAAGCCGGTTCGACCGAGCAGGTGGTCGGCATGCAACTGGACGAAGTGCTGGCGAAATTGTCGGTGCAAGAGGCCGCGCGGATCGTCGTTGCTTATGAGCCGGTCTGGGCGATCGGCACCGGCAAGAGCGCGAGTTCGGAGCAGGCGCAGGCGGTTCATGCGTTCCTGCGTGCGCGTCTGGCGGCAAAGGGTGCGGCGGTGGCGGATGTGCCGCTGCTGTACGGTGGCAGTGTAAAGCCGGAAAATGCGGAAGAATTGTTCCGCCAGCCGGATATCGACGGTGGCCTGATCGGCGGCGCGTCGTTGAAAGACCAGGATTTCCTGGCGATCTGCAAGGCGGCAGCCGCAACGAGCGTCGCCGGTTGAGCAGGGCGCCTTGGCGAGGATGACCCCATCCCGTGCAACACGTAGTGTGTCGCGCGGTTAAATAAAGACTCAGGTGAGTGTGATGCTGTATTTGAAAACATTGATTATCGTCGTTCAGCTGTTGTCGGCACTCGGGGTGATTGGCCTCGTCTTGCTGCAACACGGCAAAGGCGCCGATATGGGCGCGGCTTTTGGTAGCGGAGCGTCGGGCAGTCTGTTCGGTGCGACCGGTTCGGCAAACTTTTTGTCACGTACAACGGCGGTTCTCGCCGCGGTGTTTTTTGTCACCACGCTGACGCTCACGTACCTCGGTGCATATCGGGCGAAACCTTCCGCAGGCTTGCTGGGCGCGGCGGTGACTGCGCCGGTCGCGGCTTCGGCTGCTTCGGCACCGGCAGGTGGCTCGGCTGTTTTGCCGGCATCGGCTGCATCCGTTCCTGCGACTGATGTGCCGAAATAAATTTTCGTTCAAAGTGCTTTTGTGCGTTGAACAAACTGTTTAGACCAGTTATAATTCAAGTCTTGAAGCGATTCGCGGGTTTTATAAGTTGTTTTCCCGGATTGCATGCAGTGCCGACGTGGTGAAATTGGTAGACACGCTATCTTGAGGGGGTAGTGGCGAAAGCTGTGCGAGTTCGAGTCTCGCCGTCGGCACCAAAATGTTATCTAAATGCCAGCCGCTTGCTTCGCTTCGGCTGGCATTTTCACTTCTGGCGTGCGGCTTGCGTTGGGCTTGCGACATGTGCGTTTCGGAAGTGATTTCGCGTCAGGAGTGCTATGCTCCTGACGGCACTCAGAACCCAACCGATTGAGGACTGTCTTGAACCTCGCAGCCTATTTCCCCGTCTTGTTGTTCCTCGTTGTGGGCACTGGTTTAGGCGTGGCGCTGGTCAGTATCGGCAAGATCCTCGGTCCCAATAAGCCTGATACCGAGAAAAACGCACCGTACGAGTGCGGCTTCGAAGCATTCGAAGATGCGCGCATGAAGTTCGATGTGCGCTATTACCTCGTCGCCATTCTGTTCATCATTTTCGATCTTGAAACCGCGTTCTTGTTCCCGTGGGGCGTTGCCCTGCGCGACATCGGCTGGCCGGGCTTCATGGCGATGATGATTTTCCTGCTCGAATTCCTGCTGGGCTTCGCCTACATCTGGAAAAAAGGCGGCCTCGACTGGGAATGATGGATTAATCGCCGGTTTGCGCGGGTGGCCAAGGCTTGCCACCTCGTCTGGAGTGGAAAGCAAATGAGTATCGAAGGGGTCTTGAAGGAAGGGTTTGTCACCACCACAGCTGACAAACTGATCAACTGGACGCGCACCGGCTCGCTGTGGCCGATGACGTTTGGTCTTGCGTGCTGTGCGGTCGAGATGATGCATGCGGGTGCCGCCCGTTATGACCTCGACCGTTTTGGCGTGGTGTTTCGTCCGAGTCCGCGTCAGTCGGACGTGATGATCGTCGCCGGCACGCTGTGCAACAAGATGGCGCCGGCTCTGCGCAAGGTCTACGACCAGATGGCCGAGCCGCGCTGGGTGATTTCGATGGGTTCGTGCGCGAACGGTGGTGGCTATTACCACTACTCGTATTCGGTGGTGCGCGGCTGCGATCGGATCGTGCCGGTCGACGTCTATGTGCCCGGTTGCCCGCCCACGGCGGAAGCGCTGGTGTACGGCGTGATCCAGTTGCAGGCCAAGATTCGCCGCACCAACACAATCGCCCGTCAATAAGGCCAACGCCTCCCCCACAATATGGCAAGCAAACTCGAGACCCTGAAAGCGAACCTCGAGGCGGCCTTTGGCGGCCTCCTGCAGAGCACTACCGAGGCAATCGGTGAGTTGACGATCGTCGTGAAGGCTGGCGACTACCTCAATGTGGCAACCCGTCTGCGCGACGACCGCTCGCTCGGTTTCGAGCAATGCGTGGATCTGTGCGGCGTCGACTATCAGACCTACGCCGAAGGCGCTTATGACGGCCCGCGTTTCGCGGCCGTTCTGCATTTGTTGTCGGTGCAGAACAACTGGCGTTTGCGTCTGCGCGTGTTCGCGCCGGACGACGAAGTGCCGATCCTGCCGTCTGTCGTCGAAATCTGGAATTCGGTCAACTGGTACGAGCGCGAGGCATTCGACCTGTACGGCATCGTCTTCGAAGGCCACCCGGACCTGCGCCGTATCCTCACCGATTACGGTTTCATCGGTCACCCGTTCCGTAAAGATTTTCCTGTCTCCGGTTACGTCGAAATGCGTTACGACCCGGAAGAAAAGCGCGTCGTCTATCAGCCTGTGACGATCGAGCCGCGGGAAATCACGCCGCGCGTGATCCGCGAAGATCGCTATGGCGGTCTGAAACACTAAGAGAACGCCATGGCAGAGATCAAGAACTACACGCTCAACTTCGGCCCTCAGCACCCGGCAGCGCACGGTGTGCTGCGCCTCGTGCTCGAACTCGACGGCGAAGTCATCCAGCGCGCCGATCCGCACATCGGCCTGCTGCATCGCGCGACTGAAAAGCTCGCCGAAACCAAAACATTCATTCAGTCGGTGCCGTACATGGACCGTCTCGACTACGTGTCGATGATGGTCAACGAGCACGGCTACGTGATGGCGATCGAAAAGCTGCTCGGCATCGAGGTGCCGATCCGCGCGCAATACATTCGCGTCATGTTCGACGAAGTCACGCGCGTGCTGAACCACCTGATGTGGATCGGCGCGCACGCACTCGACGTCGGCGCCATGGCGGTGTTCCTGTATGCGTTCCGCGAACGTGAAGACCTGATGGACGTGTATGAAGCGGTGTCCGGCGCACGGATGCACGCAGCTTACTATCGTCCGGGCGGCGTCTATCGCGATCTGCCTGACGCAATGCCGCAATACAAGGCATCGAAAATTCGCAATGCGAAGGCATTGTCGAAGATGAACGAGAACCGCCAGGGTTCGCTGCTCGACTTCATCGACGATTTCTTCACGCGTTTCCCGAAGTGCGTCGACGAATACGAAACGCTGCTCACCGACAACCGGATCTGGAAGCAACGTCTGGTCGGTATCGGCGTGGTGAGTCCGGAACGCGCGTTGAACCTCGGTATGACCGGCGCCATGTTGCGCGGCTCGGGTATCGAGTGGGATCTGCGCAAGAAGCAGCCGTACGAAGTCTACGACAAGCTCGATTTCGACATTCCGGTCGGTGTGAATGGCGATTGCTACGACCGCTATCTGGTTCGCGTCGAAGAAATGCGCCAATCCACGCGCATCGTGAAACAGTGCATTGAGTGGCTGCGTAAGAATCCCGGCCCCGTGATGATCGACAATCACAAGGTTGCGCCGCCGTCGCGCGTCGGCATGAAGTCGAACATGGAAGAGCTGATTCACCACTTCAAGCTCTTCACGGAAGGCTTCCACGTACCGGAAGGCGAGGCGTACGCCGCTGTCGAGCATCCGAAGGGCGAGTTCGGCATCTACCTGATCTCGGACGGCGCCAACAAGCCGTATCGCCTGAAGATCCGCGCGCCGGGCTATGCCCACCTGTCCACGCTCGATGAAATGGCGCGCGGTCACATGATCGCCGACGCCGTGACGATCATCGGCACGCAGGACATCGTGTTCGGCGAAGTGGATCGCTAGGACGTATTCATCGGCGCGCGTTTTCAGATTGCACTGAAGCGCGCGTCAAGCAAGGAACGCCGGGTCTGTCGCAGCATGATGTGAGCGACGGGTTTTCGTTCGGTAGGAATTGAAAGAGTCGTGTCTGAAAATGATCTCAGCTGAAGGCCTGAAAGAAATCGATCGTGCGATCGCGAAGTATCCCGCCGATCAGAAACAGTCCGCCGTGATGTCGGCGTTGGCCACTGCTCAGGAAGAGCATGGCTGGCTGTCGCCCGAACTCATGCAGTTCGTCGCGGACTATCTCGGCATGCCGGCAGTCGCCGTGCAGGAGGTGGCTACCTTCTACACGATGTACGAGACCTCGCCTGTCGGCAAGTACAAGATCACGCTCTGCACGAACCTGCCGTGTCAGCTTGGCCCGGACGGCGGCTCGGACAGCGCGGCTGAATATCTGAAGCAGAAGCTCGGCATCGACTTCGGCGAAACCACGCCCGACGGCAAATTCACCCTGAAAGAAGGTGAGTGCATGGGCTCGTGCGGCGACGCGCCGGTGATGCTGGTGAACAACCATCGCATGTGCAGCTTCATGAGCCGCGCGAAGATCGACCAGCTGCTCGAGGAACTTTCGAAATGACGTGTTTACACGATCGTCACATCAAACCGCTGATTCTCGCCGGCCTGAACGGCGATAACTGGCATCTCGAAGACTATGTGGCGCGCGGCGGTTACGCCCAGCTGCGCCGTATTCTGGAAGAGAAGATTCCGCCCGAGCAGGTGATTGCCGACGTCAAGGCGTCGGGTCTGCGTGGCCGAGGCGGTGCAGGCTTCCCGACCGGCCTGAAGTGGAGCTTCATGCCGCGTCAGTTCCCCGGCCAGAAGTACCTCGTCTGCAATTCGGACGAAGGCGAACCGGGTACGTTCAAAGACCGCGACATCCTGCGCTTCAATCCGCATGCGCTGATCGAAGGCATGGCCATCGGCGCGTACGCGATGGGCATTACGGTCGGCTACAACTATATCCACGGCGAAATCTGGGAAGTCTACAAACGCTTTGAACAAGCGTTGGACGAAGCTCGCCGCGCCGGGTTCCTCGGCGAAAACATCATGGGTTCGGGTTTCTCGTTCGAACTGCATGCGCACCACGGTTACGGCGCCTATATCTGCGGCGAAGAAACCGCGCTGCTCGAATCGCTGGAAGGCAAGAAAGGCCAGCCGCGCTTCAAGCCGCCGTTCCCGGCGAGCTTCGGCGTGTATGGCAAGCCGACCACGATCAACAACACCGAGACGTTTGCCGCAGTGCCGTTCCTGCTCGCAATCGGTCCGCAGAATTACCTCGAGATCGGCAAGCCGAATAACGGCGGCACGAAGATCTTTTCGATCGCGGGCGACGTCGAGCGTCCGGGCAATTATGAAATTCCGCTCGGCACGCCGTTCTCCACGCTGATGGAACTGGCCGGCGGTATGCGCGGCGGTAAGAAGATCAAAGCCGTGATTCCTGGCGGCTCGTCGGCACCGGTCATTCCGGGCGACATCATGATGCAGACCGACATGGACTACGACTCGATCGCCAAGCAGGGGTCGATGCTGGGTTCGGGCGCGGTCATTGTCATGGACGAGACGCGTTGCATGGTGCGCTCGCTGTTGCGCCTGTCTTATTTCTACTACGAAGAGTCGTGCGGTCAATGCACGCCTTGCCGCGAAGGCACGGGCTGGCTGTATCGCGTCGTGCATCGTATCGAGCATGGGCTTGGCCGTCCGGAAGATCTGGATCTGCTGAACTCGGTCGCTGAAAACATCATGGGCCGCACGATTTGCGCGCTCGGCGATGCGGCGGCCATGCCGGTTCGCGGCATGCTCAAGCACTACTGGAACGAGTTCGAATATCACGTCGCCCACAAGCATTGCCTCGTCGGCGGTCACGCCGGCGCAGCAGCGGCGTCGGAAACAGTGGCGGCTTGAGCGCAGACAAGCACACGTACGTGCGCTGAACAGGTACGCACCAGAACACGTCAACCGCGGGATTCATCGCCTGAAACGGGCGATGAACAGGCGAACGATTGAGCGGTAACAGGTTAAGGAAGATTGACCATCATGGTTGAACTTGAAATAGACGGCAAGAAAGTAGAGGTGCCTGAAGGCAGCATGGTGATCCAGGCTGCGCATAAGGTCGACACGTACATTCCTCACTTCTGCTATCACAAGAAGCTGTCGATTGCGGCCAACTGCCGGATGTGTCTGGTCGATGTCGAAAAGATGCCGAAGGCGGTGCCTGCATGCGCCACGCCGGTATCGGCCGGCATGATCGTGCGTACCAAGTCGGACAAGGCGGTGAAGGGTCAGCAAGCCGTGATGGAATTCCTGCTGATCAACCACCCGCTGGATTGCCCGATTTGCGACCAGGGTGGCGAGTGTCAGTTGCAGGATCTGGCCGTGGGTTACGGCAAGTCGGCATCGCGCTATAGCGAAGAAAAGCGCGTGGTGTTCCACAAGAACGTCGGCCCGCTGATCTCCATGGAAGAAATGTCGCGTTGCATTCACTGCACGCGTTGCGTGCGTTTCGGCCAGGAAGTGGCCGGCGTGATGGAACTCGGCATGCTGGGCCGCGGCGAGCATTCGGAAATCACGTCGTTTGTCGGCAAGACGGTGGATTCGGAGTTGTCGGGCAACATGATCGATCTGTGCCCGGTCGGCGCGCTCACCAGCAAGCCGTTCCGTTACAGCGCCCGCACATGGGAACTGTCGCGCCGCAAGTCGGTGAGCCCGCACGATTCCGTCGGCGCGAACCTCGTGGTGCAGGTGAAGAACAATCGCGTGATGCGCGTGCTGCCGTTCGAAAACGAATCCATCAACGAATGCTGGATTTCGGACAAGGACCGCTTCTCGTATGAAGGCCTGAACAGCCCCGAGCGTCTGACGCAGCCAATGCTCAAGCAAGGCGGCAAGTGGGTCGAGACCGACTGGCAAACCGCGCTCGAATACGTGGTGAAGGGTTTGAAGGGCATCAAGGGCGACCACGGCGCGAACGCGCTGGCCGCGCTCGGCAGTGCCCACAGCACGGTCGAAGAACTGTTCCTGTTGAAGCAACTGGCGCAAGCGGTCGGCACGCCTAACGTCGACTTCCGTCTGCGTCAGTCGGATTTCTCCGCGCCGGTCAATGGCGCGCCGTGGCTCGGCACCGCCATCGCCGATCTGTCGAACGTCGACGCCGCGCTGGTGATCGGCTCGGATCTGCGCCGCGACCATCCGCTGTTCGCCGCGCGTCTGCGTCAAGCTGCCAAGGGCGGCGCGAAGCTCACGCTGGTGCAGTCCACGAATGACGACGCGCTGATTCCGCAAGCGGAGCGCGTGGTTGCCGCGCCGTCCGCATGGCTCGACGCGCTGGCTGGCATTGCCGGCGCAGTGTCGGAAGCCAATGGCGTCGCGCTGCCGGAAGCTTTCGCCGGCACGCAGCCTACGGATGCGAACAAGCAGGTCGCCAAGTCGCTCGCTTCGGGCGAACGCCGCCTCGTGTTGCTGGGCAACGGTGCGGTCCGTCATCCGGATTTCGCGCTCATCCACGCCGCAGCGCAATGGATCGCGGACGCGACCGGCGCGACGCTGGGCTTCCTCACGGAAGCGGCCAACACGGTTGGTGCGCATCTGGTGAACGCATTGCCGGGTGAGGGCGGTCTGAACGCTCGCGAAGTGTTCGAGCAGCCGCGCAAGGGTTATGTGTTGCTGAACGTCGAGCCGGAATTCGACACGGCCAATCCGGCGCAGGCTTTGGCCGCGCTGAAGCAGGCTGAAATGGTGGTCGTGCTGTCGCCGTTCCAGACCGGCGCTGAATACGCCGACGTGCTGCTGCCGATCGCGCCGTTCACGGAAACCGCCGGTACGTTCGTCAATGCCGAAGGTACGGTGCAGACGTTCAACGGCGTGGTGCGCCCGCTCGGCGACACGCGTCCGGCATGGAAGGTGTTGCGTGTGCTGGGCAGCCTGCTGGGCGTGCCGGGCTTCGAATTCGATACGTCGGAGGAAGTGCGTACGGCCGCTCTCGGCGACGGCGAACTGAACTCGCGTCTGTCGAACAAGACGGGCGTCGCAGTTGCGCGCGGCAAGGCGGCTAAGGCGGCGGAAGGCAAGTTCGAGCGCATTGCGAACGTGCCGATCTATCACGCCGACGCGCTGGTGCGTCGCGCGGAGTCGCTGCATCTGACCGCAGCGGCACGCGCAGCGAACACGGTCGGTCTGCCGGCTGCGCTGTTCGACAAACTGGGTTTGAAGGAAGGCGACGCAGTGCGCGTGCGCCAGGGCGAGCAATCGGTGCAGTTGCCGGCCGTGCGCGACGCGAATCTTGCGGAGACGGTCGTCCGCGTATCGGCGGCTACGCCGGCCGGTGCAGCGCTGGGCAGCCTGTTCGGTGAACTGGTGGTGGAGAAGGCGTAAATGAGCTTGTTCGATACGATCAACTCGGGCGGCACCCAGCTTCTCGGTGTGGCATGGCCCACGGTGTGGGCACTGGTGCGCATCCTGGTGGTGGCCGTCGTGATCCTGCTGTGCGTGGCTTACCTGATTCTGTGGGAACGGAAGCTGATCGGCTGGATGCACGTGCGTCTCGGCCCGAACCGCGTCGGCCCCGCAGGTCTTCTGCAGCCGATCGCCGACGTGCTGAAGCTGCTGCTGAAAGAAGTGATTCAGCCCGCGCAAGCAAGCCGCTGGATCTACATGATCGCGCCGATCATGGTGGTGGTGCCGGCCTTCGCGGTCTGGGCGGTGATTCCGTTCCAGGCGGGCGCGGTGCTCGGCGACATCAACGCCGGTCTGTTGTACGCGATGGCGGTTTCGTCGATCGGCGTGTACGGCGTGATCCTGGCGGGTTGGGCGTCGAACTCGAAGTACGCGTTTCTCGGCGCCATGCGCGCCGCGGCGCAGATGGTGTCGTACGAAATCTCGATGGGCTTCGCGCTCGTCGTCGTGCTGATGACCGCTGGCACGCTGAATCTGTCGGGCATCGTCGCTTCGCAGGAACATGGCATCTTCGCGTCATACGGCTTGAACTTCCTGTCGTGGAACTGGCTTCCGCTGCTGCCGATGTTCGTCGTGTACTTCATCTCGGGCATCGCCGAAACGAACCGTCACCCGTTCGACGTGGTGGAAGGGGAGTCGGAAATCGTCGCGGGCCACATGATCGATTACTCGGGTATGGCGTTCGCGCTGTTCTTCCTCGCCGAGTACATCAACATGATCGTGATCTCGGCATTGGCCGCAACACTGTTCCTCGGCGGCTGGAGCGCACCGTTCGGGTTCCTGTCGTTTATCCCGGGCATCTTCTGGCTTGTGCTGAAGGTTTTCTTGCTGTTGTCGGTGTTCATCTGGGCGCGTGCCACATTCCCTCGCTACCGCTATGACCAGATCATGCGTCTGGGCTGGAAGATTTTCATTCCGGTTTGCGTGGTGTGGCTCATCGTGGTCGGCTTCTGGATCATGTCGCCGTTGAACATCTGGAAATAAAGGGCGGATGAACCCATGACCGCAATCCAAAACTTTTTCAAGACCTTCTTCCTCACGGAGCTGCTCAAAGGCCTCGCGCTGACCGGACGTTATACGTTCCAGCGCAAAGTCACCGTGCAATTCCCGGAAGAGAAGACCCCGATCTCGCCGCGTTTTCGCGGCCTGCACGCGCTGCGCCGTTATGAAAACGGTGAAGAACGATGCATCGCCTGCAAGCTGTGTGAAGCGGTGTGCCCGGCGCTCGCGATTACGATCGAGTCGGAAACGCGTGCGGACAACACCCGCCGCACCACGCGTTATGACATCGACCTGACCAAGTGCATCTTCTGCGGTTTCTGCGAAGAGAGCTGCCCGGTCGATTCGATCGTCGAAACGCACATTCTCGAATACCACGGCGAAAAGCGTGGCGACCTGTACTTCACGAAAGACATGCTGCTGGCCGTGGGCGATCGCTATGAAACGGAGATCGCTGCGAACAAGGCAGCCGACGCACCGTATCGTTGAAGCGTTTCAGTTGAAAAAGCAGTAATTGCAGCAATCACGGCCTGTTGTCGGGCCGGGCGCCGCGGCCCGAACGCCGCGGCACGGCGCACCTGTGCGGCTGTTCTGGCGCTATGCCAGTCACACGTGCCAAAGAACAATGCCTGACGATGGCCTAACGATGAACCGGTAATCATGGAATTCACGACCGTACTGTTCTACATCTTCGCGCTGCTCCTGGTGGTTTCAGGGCTGAAGGTGATCACCTCGCGCAACCCGGTGTCGTCCGCACTGTTTCTGGTGCTGGCGTTCTTCAACGCAGCCGCGATCTGGATGCTGCTGGAGGCCGAGTTCCTTGCAATACTGCTGGTGCTGGTCTACGTCGGCGCGGTGATGGTGCTGTTCCTGTTCGTCGTGATGATGCTGGACATCAATATCGACGTGCTGCGCAAAGACTTCAAACGCTTCGTGCCGATGGCCACCCTGGTGGGCGCGATCATCGTGATCGAAACCGCGCTGATCCTGTGGCACGGCTATGGCGCGACCGCCACGGCGCTGCGCGACACCACGGCCGCCGCTAACGGTATGGGCGACTGGTCGAACACCCGCCTGATCGGCAAGGTCATCTACACCGACTACATCTTCGCGTTCGAAGTGGCCGGTCTGGTGCTGCTGGTGGCGATCATCGCGGCGATTGCGCTGACCACGAGTCACAAGAAAGACAGCAAACGTCAGAACGTCAGCGAGCAGGTCAAGGTACGCGCTCAAGACCGCGTGCGTGTCGTGAAGATGAAATCGGAAAAGACCGCGGCTACCGTCGCGGCGGAAGAAGCCGCGGCAGCGGCAGCAGCAGCGGCCGACTCGGCACCAGCCAAGAACAGCTGAGCGGACAGGAGATAGAAATCATGTTGACCCTTGCCCATTACCTTGTCCTCGGCGCGATCCTGTTTGCGATCAGCATCGTCGGCATTTTCCTGAACCGTCGCAACGTCATCATCATCCTGATGGCGATCGAGCTGATGCTGCTCGCGGTGAACACCAATTTCGTCGCGTTCTCGCATTACCTCGGCGACGTGCATGGCCAGATCTTCGTCTTCTTCGTGCTGACGGTTGCTGCAGCCGAAGCGGCAATCGGCCTCGCGATTCTGGTGACCCTGTTCCGTAGCCTCGACACGATCAATGTCGAGGATCTCGATCAGCTCAAAGGTTAATTTCAGGAAAAGCGGTTATGTCCACGATACTCAATGAAAACCTGCTGCGGGCGATCCCGCTGGCACCGCTGGCCGGCTGTCTGGTTGCCGGGCTGTTCGGAAAAGCGGTAGGGCGAGCCGGTGCGCATTCGGTCACGATCCTCGGCGTCGCGATCTCGTTCATCCTGTCGGCCATCGTCTTCTTCCAGGTGCTGAACGGCGCGAGCTTTAACGCGACCATCTACGAATGGATGTCGATCGGCAAGACGAAGTTCGAGATCGGCTTCCTGGTCGACTCGCTGACAGCCATGATGATGTGCGTGGTGACCTTCGTGTCGCTCATGGTGCACATCTACACGATCGGCTACATGGCCGACGAAGACGGCTACCAGCGCTTCTTCTCGTACATCTCGCTGTTCACGTTCTCGATGTTGATGCTCGTGATGAGCAACAACTTCCTGCAACTGTTCTTCGGCTGGGAAGCGGTGGGTCTGGTGTCGTACCTGCTGATCGGTTTCTACTTCACGCGTCCGACGGCGATCTACGCGAACATGAAGGCGTTCATCGTGAACCGCATCGGCGACTTCGGCTTTCTGCTGGGTATCGGCCTGCTGTTCGCGTTCGCCGGTTCGATGAACTACGGCGACGTGTTCGCGAAGCGCACCGAACTCGCGGCCTTGACCTTCCCGGGCACGGACTGGGGTCTGCTGACGGTGGCCTGTATTTGCCTCTTCATCGGCGCGATGGGTAAGTCGGCGCAGTTCCCGCTGCATGTGTGGCTGCCGGATTCGATGGAAGGCCCGACGCCGATCTCCGCACTGATTCACGCGGCAACCATGGTGACGGCCGGCATTTTCATGGTCACGCGCATGTCGCCGCTGTTCGAACTGTCGGATACGGCGCTCTCGTTCGTCATGATCATCGGTGCGATTACCGCGCTGTTCATGGGCTTCCTCGGGATCATCCAGAACGACATCAAGCGCGTGGTGGCGTATTCCACGCTGTCGCAGTTGGGTTACATGACGGTCGCGCTGGGCGCCTCGGCCTACTCGGTCGCCGTGTTCCACCTGATGACACACGCGTTCTTCAAGGCGCTGCTGTTCCTCGGCGCGGGTTCGGTGATCATCGGCATGCACCACGATCAGGACATCCGCAACATGGGCGGCCTGCGCAAGTACATGCCGATTACGTGGATCACATCGCTGGTCGGTTCGCTGGCGCTGATCGGTACGCCGTTCTTCTCGGGCTTCTACTCGAAAGACTCGATCATCGACGCGGTGAAGCTGTCGCATCTGCCGGGCTCGGGCTTCGCGTACTTCGCCGTGGTGGCGAGCGTGTTCGTCACCGCGCTGTATTCGTTCCGTATGTACTTCCTGGTGTTCCACGGCGAGGAGCGGTTCCGTGGTCCGAAGCATCCGGAATCGCCGATGGGCATCGAAGCCGCGGCGCATGCACATGACGCTCACGGTCACGATTCGCACGCTCATGGTCACGACGCGCACGGCCACGGTCATGACGACCACGCTCACGAGCCGCATGAAACGCCGTGGGTGGTATGGCTGCCGCTGGTGCTGCTGGCGATTCCGTCGGTGGTGATCGGCGCGATCGGCATCGGCCCGATGCTGTTCGGCGACTTCTTCCAGCACGGCGTGGCGTTCGACAAGGTGATCTTCATCGGCGAGAACCATCCGGCGCTGCATGAGATGGCCGAAGAATTCCAGGGCTGGGCGTCGATGGGTCTGCACTCGGTCGCGGGCCTGCCGGTCTGGCTGGCGCTCGCGGGTGTGGTGGTCGCGTGGTTCCTGTACCTGGTGCGTCCGGACTTGCCGGCTGTCATCAAGCGCGCGTTCGGTCCGATCTACACGTTGCTCGATAACAAGTACTACATGGACAAGATCAACGATGTCGTGTTTGCGCGGGGCGCCGTGGCAATTGGCCGTGGTCTCTGGAAGGAAGGCGACGTCGTGGTGATCGACGGCATCGTCAACGGCAGCGCACGCTTTATCGGCTGGTTCGCCGGCGTGATCCGCTTCCTCCAATCCGGCTACATCTACCACTACGCGTTCGCCATGATTATCGGCATGTTGGGGCTCCTGACCCTGTTTGTAACGCTCGGCGGCAAATAAGGCGAGGGACACTAATGCACGCTTATCCGATTCTCAGTATCGCGATCTGGTTACCGATCCTCGTCGGCCTTCTGGTTCTGGCTATCGGTTCCGACCGGAACCCGGGTCCCGCTCGCTGGATCGCGCTCATCGGCTCGGTCGTCAGCTTCCTCGTGACGATCCCGCTGATTACCGGTTTTGATTCGAGTACCGCCGATCTGCAGTTCGTCGAAAAGGCGAACTGGATCGAGCGCTTCAACATTACTTACCACCTCGGTGTTGACGGTATCTCGATGTGGTTCGTCGTGTTGACGGCCCTGATTACGGTGATCGTCGTGATCGCCGCGTGGGAAGTGATCACGAAGAACGTGGCGCAGTACCTCGCCGCATTCCTGATCCTGTCGGGCATCATGGTCGGCGTGTTCAGCTCCGCCGACGGCATGCTGTTCTACGTGTTCTTCGAAGCGACGCTGATTCCGATGTACATCATCATCGGCGTGTGGGGTGGGGCGAACCGCGTGTACGCGGCGTTCAAGTTCTTCCTGTACACGCTGATGGGCTCGCTGCTGATGCTGGTCGCGTTGCTGTACCTGTACACCCAGACCGGCACGTTCGACCTCGCCACGTGGCAGCACGCGCAGATCGCCATGACGCCTCAGGTGTTGCTGTTCATAGCGTTCTTCATGGCCTTCGCCGTGAAGGTGCCGATGTGGCCGGTTCACACGTGGTTGCCTGACGCCCACGTGGAAGCGCCGACCGGCGGCTCGGTCGTGCTGGCCGCGATCATGCTGAAGCTGGGCGCATACGGCTTCCTGCGCTTCTCGCTGCCGATCACGCCGGACGCCAGCCACTTTCTGGCACCGGTCGTCATCACGCTGTCGCTGATCGCCGTGATCTACATCGGCCTGGTTGCGATGGTGCAGACGGACATGAAGAAGCTGGTCGCGTATTCGTCGATCGCGCACATGGGTTTCGTGA
This sequence comes from Paraburkholderia sp. RL17-381-BIF-C, assembly GCF_046026435.1. Taxonomy (NCBI): domain Bacteria; kingdom Pseudomonadati; phylum Pseudomonadota; class Betaproteobacteria; order Burkholderiales; family Burkholderiaceae; genus Paraburkholderia; species Paraburkholderia sp. RL17-381-BIF-C. Next base: position 159,027 of record NZ_JARESX010000005.1, read on the forward strand.
CGCTCGGCTTCTTCATCTTCAACCAGCTCGGTGTGGAAGGCGCGATCGTGCAGATGATCTCGCACGGCTTCGTGTCGGGCGCGATGTTCCTGAGCATCGGCGTGTTGTATGACCGTATGCATTCGCGTCAGATCGCCGATTACGGCGGTGTCGTCAACGTGATGCCGAAGTTCGCGGCGTTCGCGATGCTGTTCTCCATGGCGAATTGCGGCTTGCCGGGTACTTCCGGTTTCGTCGGCGAGTTCATGGTGATTCTGGCGGCAGTCCAGTACAACTTCTGGATCGCCGGCGGCGCGGCAGTGACGCTGATTCTCGGCGCGGCCTACACGCTGTGGATGTACAAGCGCGTGTACTTCGGCGCGATCGCCAACGATCACGTGAAGGGCCTGCTCGACATCAACCGTCGCGAATTTTTCATGCTGGCAGTGCTCGCCGCACTGACGCTGTTCATGGGCCTGTATCCGAAGCCCTTTACCGATGTGATGCACGTATCCGTGGAAAACCTCCTCTCCCACGTTGCGCAATCAAAGCTGCCGTTGCCTCAGTAACGCAGAGCGGAGGAATTAAAGACCATGCAAAACGCCCCTATGACTGCTCTGTTGCCTGACGCGCTGGTGATGCTCGCCGTTGTCGTCGCGTGGCTCAACGACACGTTCGTCGGCCAGGCCGGTCGCCGTACCACGTACTTCATCGCGTTCTTCTCGACGCTCGTCGCCGGCATCTGGTTCGCGATGAACGCGTTCGACCCGCAAGTGCGCTATTACTTCGGCCATATGTATGTGGTGGACTCGTTCGCCAACGTGATGAAAGCGGTGGTGACGCTCGGCTATGCCGTGTCGATCGTCTATTCGCGCCGCTACCTCGAGGATCGCGGTCTGTTCCGCAGCGAGTTCTTCCTGCTGGGCATGTTCTCGTTGCTCGGCCAGCTCGTCATGATCTCCGGCAACAACTTCCTGACGCTGTATCTCGGGCTGGAACTGATGTCGCTGTCGCTGTACGGCGCGATCGCGCTGCGTCGCGACGCGGCGCCGTCGAACGAGGCGGCCATGAAGTACTACGTGCTCGGCGCGCTGGCTTCCGGCTTCCTGCTGTACGGCATCTCCATGCTGTACGGCGCGACCGGTTCGCTCGACCTGAACGAAGTGTTCAAGGCGATCGGCACGAGCCACTACGATCCGAGCGTGCTGTTGTTCGGCGTGATCTTCATCGTGGCGGGTGTGGCGTTCAAGATGGGCGCGGTGCCGTTCCACATGTGGGTGCCTGACGTGTATCAGGGCGCACCGACGGCGATGACGCTGATGGTTGGCGGAGGTCCGAAGGTTGCCGCGTTCGCATGGGGTTTGCGTTTCCTCGTGATGGGTCTGCTGCCGCTGGCGGTCGAATGGCAGCAAATGCTGGTGATTCTCGCGGCGTTGTCGCTGATCGTCGGCAATATCACCGGTATCGTGCAACGCAACGTGAAGCGGATGCTCGCGTACTCGGCGATCTCGAACATGGGCTTCGTGCTGCTGGGCCTCTTGGCAGGCGTGGTCGACAACAAGACCTCGGGCGCCGCCAACGCGTACGGCTCGGCCATGTACTACAGCATCGTCTACCTGATCACGACGATGGGTACGTTCGGCGTCATCATGCTGATGGCTCGCCGCGATTTCGAAGCGGACACGCTTGAAGACTTCAAGGGCCTGAATCAGCGTAGCCCGGTGTTCGCGTTCGTGATGATGGTCATGATGTTCTCGCTCGCCGGCATTCCGCCCGCAGTCGGCTTCTACGCGAAGCTCGCGGTGCTGCAAGCGACCATGAACGCCGGCCTGACCTGGCTGACGGTGCTGGCCGTGATCACCTCGCTGTTCGGCGCGTTCTACTACCTGCGTATCGTCAAGCTGATGTATTTCGACGATCCGCAAGACAAGTCGCCGATTCTCGCCGACACCAGCACGCGTGCGTTGCTGGCCCTGAATGGCGTGGCCGTACTGGTGCTCGGTATCGTGCCGGATCCGTTGTTGAAGGCCTGCCTGCAGGCTATCCAGCACACTCTGCTGCTCTGATGTCGGCTGCGGGTTGGTTTATCGTGCTGTTGGCGCTGGTCGGCGCCAACCTGCCGTTCCTGAATCAGCGCCTCTTCGCCGCCGTGCCGCTGAAGGCGGCGAAGAAGAGCGGCTGGATCCGGATTGCCGAATTGATCGTGCTGTACTTTGTGGTTGGCGCGCTCGGTTTTCTGCTGGAAGCGCGCGCGGGCAACCGCTTCGAACAGGGATGGCAGTTTTACGCGATCACATTCGCACTATTCGTGGTGTTCGCATTCCCCGGCTTCACCTTCCAGTATCTCGTCAAACGCCGCTGACGGCGTCTCGCCGTCGGCGCACCCAGTTGTCCTGAGGTCCGCATATGGCTGAACTTCCCGATCACGACGCCGCGCTCACCGAGACCTGTCTCGAGAGCAAAACGATGCATCAGGGTCCGTTTCTGACGCTCAAGTGCGACACCGTTCGCCTGCCGGACGGCAAGCACGCCACGCGCGAATATGTTCAGCATCCGGGTGCCGTGATGGTCATTCCACTATTCGACGACGGCCGCGTGCTGCTGGAAAGCCAGTATCGCTACCCGATGGGCAAGGTCATGGTCGAGTATCCGGCGGGTAAGCTCGACCCCAACGAGGGCGCGCTCGCGTGTGCCATTCGTGAACTGCGCGAAGAGACGGGTTACACCGCGCGTGAATACGTCTATCTGACGCGCATTCACCCGATCATTTCCTATTCGACCGAATTCATCGACATCTACCTCGCGCGTGGTTTGACTGCGGGTGAGCGCAAGCTCGACGAAGGGGAATTTCTCGAACTGTTCACGGCAAGTGTGGCCGAGGTGTCCGAGTGGGTACGCACCGGCAAGATCACTGACGTCAAGACGGTGATCGGCACGTTCTGGCTGGAGAAGGTCTTGTCGGGCGCGTGGCCGCTGGCGGAACCGCAATAGCGTCGCCAGTTCGGCGTGGGCAGCGCCGTGGGACCTATGTCGCGGACCATTCCATATAGGGTGTCGCCGCAAGGGGCAGCGCGTCAGCCTGCCCACTATTGCATTGTCGATCCGCACTGGACGTTACGAAGGAGCGGAAGGCGCCACGCTACGGCAGCCTGCCGCGCGCAAATCCACCACAATCCGGTTCCACGCGTTGTCCACGGTAGCCGGCACGGTTGGGGAACTCGACGCCGCCACTGAGTCGACCACGTCGCGAATGAATACGTGATGAACATAATCCGCGCTACAGGAGGTCGGAATGGCGCTTCCATTGTGCCTTGCGGTAACAGGCCGGCCGAGGCGGCTCCCGTTGCCGAGGTCCGCCGGCATCGCAAGCGCGGCGGTGAGCGTAAGCAACGCCACGCCGATCAGCACGACAGTGCGCCGCGACGCGAACCACGGCGCGATCCACTTGAGCGCGGCAACGACGCCCGACACCGACGGATATGCGCCGGTTGCTGATGGCAGCGAGCTGCTTTCGACTTCGCCGATGTCAGCGGGCGTAGGCGGCACAGTCCGGCAGAATCTATATCCGATACAAGGTATGTAGAGCAGTTGCTGGTCGAGTCCGAGCGGCTGCAACGAACGCCGCAAGCGCGACACCAGGCGCGTCAGGCGATTGACGTCGACGTCTTCTTCATCACCCCAGATCCGTGAGATCAACTCGTGACGCTTGAGCGTGACATCGGGCTGGTCGACGAACGCCTGTAGCAAGGCGCGTTCGAAACCAGTTAGATGAACGGTCGCGCCGGCATGAGTGACCAGTCCCTCATCGGTGTGAATCGCGGGCAGGCCGATCGATTCGGACGATGCCCGCCGATACGAAACGTTGTCGCGCAACCGCGCAAGCCAGTTGCGAAGGCCGGCGCGGCGCGGTGGCGGTTCATCTGTGGAGAGAGCGTCAAGCGATGTCGGCGTGTCATCCGGCGAGGCTTCTTCGGTATGGATCTGAAGTCCTTCCGGGTCGAACCGATAGCCCGCACGCGGCATCGTCACGATATGACCGCCGAGACCGAGCGGCCTCAACGACTTGCGCAACCGGTAGACCAGTTGCGTCAGATAGAGCTCGTCCATATGGATCGCACGCTCGCCCCACACGACGCCCATCAATGCTTCACGGTCGCATACTTGTCCTGCGCTCTCCACCATCAGGCGGAGCACTTCCTTTTCCTGTCCCGCGACACGCACGGCGATATGGCCGACGGATACACGGTCATGCCGCCAGTCGAAACGAACAATGCAACTGTTTTTACTCACGAATTACTCCAGCGCCTTTAATACGCATAACGTAGCATCGGTAAATGGTCGCAGCCAATGGAGGAACCCGGACGGGTACGCGGTGTAACGGACATATCCTCGAGCTGGATGGAGTATCGCGCCTTCCATGTGGCAAACAGCAGGACCTGAGCCGGCAAGGCAGGCGAGGCGCGAATGTTCGCCATCTTCTATGGCGGACGCGGACCGGAGGAAAAAGAATCACGTCGCGGCAGCAGTTAGCTTTCCTATCTGCCGCGACTTTTTCCAACCTCACGGATACCGATCATGAACGCATCAATGACTCGCGGCACGAGCGTCGTCTTTTTACAGCGGGCGCTTGCGCAGGAAAATCCACGCCTGGAAGTGGACGGTTTGCCGGGCCCCAATACGCAAAGCGCGCTACGGCGATTTCAGCAGCGACGTGGCTTGCCGGACACAGGCGTCGTATGCGAGCAGACTCGCGCGCTGCTCACGCAAACGTCGCGCGATGCGGGATTGCTGTTCGAAGCCGACGTGGCCGAGGCCAGCGACGCGCTAGGTGTCGCACCAGCGCGGCTTCTTGCACTGGTCGAGGTCGAGAGCGCGGGCTTTGGCTTTCTGCCGGACGGCCGCGCGAAGATCCTGTTCGAACGCCATGTGATGTATCGGCGACTGGTTGCCGCGGCGCTGCCCGCGCAACGCTGGCGCAGCGAATTTCCCGAGATCGTCAATACGACACCCGGCGGTTATCTGGGTGGCGTGCAGGAATACGAACGTTTCGATGCGGCCAGCGGGCTCGATCGTGATTGCGCGATCGAAGCCTGCAGCTGGGGGTTATTCCAGATCATGGGTCTTCATTGGCTGTACCTGGATTATGCCAGCGCCGCCGACTTTGCCGCGTCGATGACGATCGATGAGCGAAGCCAGCTGGACGCATTCGTTCGTTTCGTCGAGCGCGACGCCGCCATGCTGCGCGCGCTACAACAGGGTAGATGGGACGACTTTGCGCGACGCTACAACGGTCCGGCTTATCACACACATGCGTACGACACGCGACTTGCTTCGGCGGTCGCGCATTTCGACGCCGTGGCGTGTGGAGGATCGGCATAGGTGAGATGACTCAGCCAGTCGCCTACGTCGCCGGCTGGCGGACCGCGAATATTCGATGGATTTTCCATGTTGTTCGTCGATGAGGCACCCGAACATGAACAGGTCGATCAGGCAACGCCAGGGTGCGTAGCCTTCGACATCCACTTTTCATGAACGAGGTTCTTATGACGCAAACGAACAATCCCACGTCTGCAAGCGGTTCCGTCCAGCAAGGACGCCAGAACAGCAAGCTGGTGTACAACGGCGATCCGGGCGACAAGTCCGGCGCCAAGGGTGCGACGGAAAAGAAGTATCAGATGAACGGCTACAAGCCGGCGACCGAAGTCGAGAAGTTCAGCTACACGTCCGGCCGCGTGGCGAAGCGCGTGTACAACGGCTACAAGCCGAATGACTCGAAGGTGTTCGGCTATTACACGGACTGGTCGCAATACGACGGACGCTACGACGGCTCGTTCGCCGACGATCAGTGTGGCCGCGGCATCGACCTGATGCTGCTCGACGCGAATGCGTACGACAAGCTCGTGCTCGGCTTTGCCGGCATCATCGGCGACAACGGCGAGAAGCAGTACACCATCAACCGGGCCGCGCAGGATTTCGGCCGAAGGAAAGACGAGGCGACTTTCGTCGATGCATGGGGCGATGTCGCTTCGTATCGCAACTGTGGCTTCCCGGGCTGGGTGAGCAACGACTATCAGGCGCTGTTCCGTCAGGAAACCGCGCAAGGCGTGTTGGGCGGCCTGCGTAAGCTGAAGGCAAAGAATCCCGATCTGGTGCTGTCGTTCAGTATCGGCGGCTGGACGATGAGCGAGGCGTTTCACTGGGTGGTCGCCGACCCGGCGCGGCGCAAGACACTGATCAACAGCATCCTCGATCTGTTCAAGCGTTTCCCGATGTTCGCGGCGATCGATCTCGACTGGGAGTATCCGGCAGCAGAGGGTAACGACGGCAATACCTATTCCGATAGCGACACGCCGAACTTCCAGGCATTGGTGCGCGAACTCAGGCAGGCGTTCGACGGCGCCGGGCGCAAGGATGTGATGATCAGCATCGCCGCATCCGCCGCCTTGTCGAAGATGAAAAAGGCCGGCCTGAAGGGCATGATCGACGCCGGCGTGCACGGCATCAACCTGATGACCTACGATTTCTTCGGCACGCCGTGGGCGCCGAAGCTCGCGCATCATACGAACCTGCATCCGAGCCATCCGGGTGACCCGAACGAATTCAGCATTGATGCGGCGATCGACTATCTGGAGCAGATCGGCGTGCCGTTGAGCCGTGTGGCAATCGGCTATGCCGGGTATAGCCGCAGCGCGCGCAATGCGAACATCACGAGCCTGTCGCCGCTCGAAGGTAGCTACAACGCGGGCACGGGTACGACCACGGGCAGCTTCGAATCGGGCACGACCGAATGGTACGACCTGATTTATAACTACCTCGATCTGGAAAATCAGCGCGGCATTAACGGCTACGACGTCTATACCGACGAAGTTGCCGACGCCGACTACCTGTACAGCAAAGACTCGAAACTCTTCATTTCGGTCGATACGCCGCGCACGGTGAAGGCCAAGGGCGAATACGTCCGCAAGCGCGGTCTTGCGGGCCTGTTCACCTGGACCATCGAAATGGATGGCGGCGTGCTCGTCAATGCCGCGCGCGAAGGGCTCGGCAACGAGATCACGAAGCAGACGATCGACATGTCGCCGTTCTACTTCAAAGGCATCAACGTGAAGGGCGGCAACCGGCCGCCGGTGGCCGCGATCGACGGTCCGCTGGAAGCTTTCGCAGGGGACCCGGTTCACTTCAGCGGCAAGCGCTCGAACGATCCGGATGGCGATGCGCTGACCTACCGGTGGTCGGCGCCTGGACTGCCGTTCGACGGCGCGACCACTGTCGAGGTCGACGGCGTCGTGCCGGCGGCAGGCGCCACGAGCTACGCGGTGAAGCTGACGGTCGACGATGGCCATGGCGACACGAACACCGCGCAGGTCACGCTGACCGTGAAATCGAAGTCCGGTCAGCCGCCGGTGGCCCGAATGACGGTGCAACTCGCGTCGGGGACGGCGTTCCAGCTGTCGGGTACCGCGTCGTTCGATCCGGATGGCGATCCGCTCACCTACGCGTGGCAGGCGCCGCAGTTGCCGTTCGACGGCTCGCGCAAGGCGGTCGTGGATGGGGTCGTGCCGAGCGTCGATAAGACGACCGACTACTTGATCCAGCTGTCCGTGAGCGATGGCACGTCAACGTCGAGCGAGGCGATCTATCTGGAAGCCACGCCGGCGTCCGGTGGCTCCGTGCAGGCAGTGATCACTGGTAAGACGAAGGTGGAGAGCGGCGCGCCGCTGTCGCTTTCGGCTGCGGATTCGACCGGCCCGGCGCCGCTCGTCTACAAGTGGAGCGCTCCGGGGCTCTCGTTCGACGGCTCCAACCAGGCGAGCGTGACCGTGACCGCGCCGACGCTCACCACGACCACCGAGTATCCGGTGCGACTGACGGTGACCGGGCACGGCGGCGATGGCGCGCAATCGATCGCGTCGGTCAACGTGACGGTCGTCGCGGGCCAGAGCACCGGCACGTGGAAGCCGCAGGATTATCCGGGCGGTTCGGTGGTGACGCACGACTATCACGGTCAGGGGCTGCGCAAATACTGTTCGTCGTGGTGGGCAAACCGCTCCGACGAGCCGGGCGATCCCAATTGCACGAGCCAGAAGCAGTACGACGGCAAGGTCTGGCAGGACCTCGGCAGCGCGTGATCACCGTTTGCGGCTGATCCCGCACTGATCACGAAGTGCGGCGGCGCTCCATTGGGCGCCGTCGCACGCAACCCGGTCGACTTCTGCACTTCTGGCGTTGGATACCCTCATGGCTACTTATCCTGTTGCTTGTCTCGCCGCTCCGGTATTGATTGGAAGCTTGAAGGGCGGTGTCGCCTTCGTCGCGTCGCACATGCTCAACGACTTCGAACGGGTATTGGGCGTTGCCTGCGGAGCGCTCCTGTATCTGACGCGTTCGCATGAGACCACGACGTGGCGCAAGGCGATCTATTTCGTCGTGTCGCTCCTGGGCGGCAATTTTCTCGCGCGACGGATCGTCTTCAACTGGCCGCAGGTCGAACCGTGGCTAGCCGGGTTCATTGCGAGCGCGGCGCTCGTGACGTTCACGATTCTCGCGCTCGACTGGAGTGAGCGCCACGTCGAGCCGACTCTGGACCGTTTGTACGCGTGGGTCGTCAAACGGCTTCTCAAAGGATGACTCGGCTTGCACGAAGGGCACGAAGAAGGCGGGCAGCGATAGCCCGCCTTCTTATGACTTCCGGCAGTCTCGCTACACGGCCTTTATCCCTCTAGTATGGACCTTCGATAAAAAGCATTGAGCGTCTCATTTAATTGGGATACCGAAGCTTGTGAGAAATGTTCGATTCAGGGTGGATCAAGTAAAGTTGTCACTTGACAACCCGACTCCCACTCATTAAATTGGAGGGCGTAGATGGTTCGAGGAACCCACTCTAAGAAAGAGGTCGAGGCAGCATTGGCGTATGCCGAAAAAAACGGTTGGCGTGTTCAGGGCGGTGGCAAAGGCCACGCGTGGGGAAAAATGTATTGTCCCGACAACGACGCGGACTGTCGGTGCGGTGAGTTCTGCATATCGAGCATCTGGAGCACACCCAAGTGCCCTGGCAACCATGCCAGGCATCTGCGGAGAATCGTCGACAACTGCACGGCTCGCCGGTAGCGAAAGCGCGCTGTTGGCGAAAGCCTTGGACCGAATAAAGGCAGGAGTAAATCATGGAATATGTGTTCACGTTGAAGTACCGCCTCGCAGCGGAAGATTGCGATCTTGACGCGATCGTCGAGCGGCTGGGCGAAGCGGGGTGCGATGACGCCACCGTTGGCATCGGGCAACCGGGCCGCATCGCGCTATTTTTCACTCGCGAAGGCACGTCTGCATTCGCTGCGCTGGTCAGCGCGCTTCAAGACGTCAAACGGGCGGTGCCGTCCGCACGGCTGGTCGAGGCAGGCCCCGATTTCGTCGGCCTCACCGACGTGGCCGAAGTCGCAGGCGTGTCGAGGCAAAACATGCGCAAGCTGATGCTCAATCACGCAATCGACTTTCCGGCGGCGGTCCACGAGGGCAGCGCGTCGGTGTGGCATCTGTCGGACATCCTTGATTGGCTCATTGCGCGCGGCGGTTATGAAATCAAGGCAGACGTGTTCGACGTCGCAAAATCGGCCAAGCAGATCAACCTCGCCAAAGAAGCACGCGAGATCGAGCCGCGTCTTAACCGTCAACTCGAGTGTCTGGTGGCATAGAAGCAGGCACGGCCAGCGTGCGAATTCGCGCGGCCATGTAGTCGGCATGCGCATTGGCCTTTCGGGCCACCTTCGGCAGGCCTTGGCGCAAAGCGTTAAAATCGCCCACCACGTCCGATTTGTCAGCAGCGTCAGACGTCGGCGTGTTGTCCGTAAAATTTTACGAACGACCGTTCACAAATTTACGTTTTGCGCTAAACTGGCACGCAAGCCCTGATTCCACATGAAGGTCCTCGATTTACAGTGTCCGCATGGCCATCGGTTCGAAGGCTGGTTCGCTTCGGCTGATGACTTCGAATCGCAGCAGTCCCGCAAGCTCGTTGAATGTCCGATCTGCGGTGCGAACGAGGTGAGCCGTTTACCGTCGGCGCCGCGCCTGAACCTGTCGGGTGCGACAGAGACGAAAGCGCCAGCGGGTGCAGGCGACATGCAGGGGCGCGTGATGCGCGCCTTACGCGAGGTACTGGAGAAGACCGAGAACGTGGGCGACCGCTTCGCCGAGGAAGCGCGGCGCATTCACTACAATGAAGCGCCCGCACGCAATATTCGCGGTGTCACGACACCGGAAGACGCGAAAGCCTTGGTCGAGGAAGGCATCGAAGTGATGCCGCTGCCGGTCCCGGCTGCCTTGAAGGAACCGCTGCAATAGCGCAGTGGCTCGCTGGCGGCGGGTGGTAGCGGCCAGGAGACACTACGCATGAATCTGGACTATTCCCCCGCTGAGAGCGCGTTCCGCGCCGATATCCGCGCCTGGCTCGAGGCGAACCTGCCTCGCGATCTGAGCGACAAAGTACTCAATCACAAGCGGCTCTCCCGCGAAGACTTCGCAGACTGGCATAAGCTGCTCGGCACGCGCGGCTGGTCGGCGATCGCATGGCCGAAAGAATACGGTGGCCCGGGCTGGGATGCGACCCAGCGGCACATCTGGGACGAAGAGTGCGCGCGTATCGGCGCGCCGTCCGTGCTGCCTTTCGGCGTCTCCATGGTGGCGCCCGTGTTGATGAAATACGGCAACGAGGCACAGAAGCGTCACTATTTGCCACGCATTCTCGACGGTACGGACTGGTGGTGCCAAGGCTACTCAGAGCCCGGCTCGGGTTCGGATCTGGCCTCGCTGCGCACGCGCGCCGAGCGCGCCGGCGACCATTACGTGGTGAACGGTCAGAAAACGTGGACCACGCTCGGTCAGTACGCCGACATGATGTTCTGCCTTGTACGCACGGACAGCGGCGCCAAAAAGCAGGAGGGCATTTCGTTCCTGCTGATCGACATGAAAACGCCGGGCATCACCGTGCGGCCGATCATTACGCTCGACGAAGACCACGAAGTCAACGAAGTGTTTTTCGAAGACGTGAAGGTGCCGGTCGAAAACCTGGTGGGTGAAGAGAATCGCGGCTGGACTTACGCGAAATATCTGCTCGGCCACGAACGTACCGGTATCGCGCGGGTCGGCCAGTCGAAGCGCGAACTCGTTTTCCTGAAACGCCTTGCACTGAATCAAAAGAAGAACGGCAAACCGCTGCTGCAGGATCCGGTCTTCGGTGCAAAAGTCGCGAGCCTCGAGATCGAGTTGATGGCGCTCGAAGTCACCGTGCAGCGCGTGGTCGCCAATGAAACGGGCGGGCGCGGGCCGGGGCCGGAAGCGTCGATGCTGAAGATCAAGGGCACTGAAGTTCAGCAAGCGCTGACCGAACTGATGTTCGAAGCGATCGGGCCGCTCGCCGCGCCGTTCGACGTGCCATTCCTCGAAGGCGAACGCGCACATAGCCTGGCCGGCGACGACGATGCCGCGCCGCTGGCCGCGTACTACTTCAACTTCCGCAAGACGTCGATTTACGGCGGCTCGAACGAAATTCAAAAGAACATCATCGCGCAGATGATTCTCGGACTTTGAGGAGCGGCGCATGGACTTCACATTCAACGACGAACAACAGCAATTCGCCGACGCGTTGCGCCGCTATCTGGACAAGAGCTACGGGTTCGAAGCGCGCCAGGCGATCGTGCGATCGGAAACCGGCGTGTCAGACGTGCATTGGGCCGCGTTTGCCGAGTTGGGCCTGACGGCACTGCCGGTGCCGGAAGCGCAAGGCGGTTTCAACGGCGGCCCGATCGATATGCTGGTGGTCATGCAGGAACTCGGCCGCGCGCTGGTCGTCGAGCCTTATTGGGCGACCGCGGTCGGCGTCGAGGCAGTGCGCCTTGCGGGTAGTGAAGAGGGCGAAGACGCGTCGTTACTCGAACGTGCGGCCCACGGCGAGATCAAACTGGCGGTGGCATTTCACGAACCGCACGCACGCTACGATCTTTTTTCGATCGAGACGACCGCAAGCGGGCAGGGCGGGCAGCAGACCTTGACCGGCACGAAGTCGGTTGTGCTGCACGGCGCGCAAGCAGATCACTGGATCGTGCCGGCCCGTCTGAACGGCGAGATTGCACTCTTCGTCGTGGCACGCAATGCAGGCGGCGTCAAAGTTACGGACTACCGCACGATCGACGGTCAACGTGCCGCCACACTCGAATTCAACAGCACGCCGGCGCGCCAATTGGCAGGCAACCACGCCGGCGCGGCTGCGCTCGAACATATTGCGGACTACGGCACGGTGCTGTTGTGCGCCGAGGCGATCGGCGCGCTAGACGCCTTGAATCTCGCCACCGTCGACTACACGAAAACGCGCCAGCAGTTCGGCCAGCCGATCGCGCGTTTTCAGGCCTTGCAGCATCGTATGGTCGAGATGCTGATTCACGCCGAGCAGGCGCGTTCGGTCACGTACCTGGCTGCCATGCGCTACACGAGCACGGATGCCGACGAACGTCGCCGCGCGGTTTCCGCTGCGAAGGCACGGGTGGGGCAGGCCGCGCGCTTTGTCGGTCAGCAGGCGGTTCAGTTGCATGGCGGCATGGGCGTGACGAACGAAGTGGCCGCGGCGCATCTGTTCAAACGACTTGCTATTATCGAAACCACATTGGGCGACGTCGATCACCATCTCGCGCGGTTCGCCGCGCTGCCCGGCTTCGTCACGGCAGAAGCCTGATCCGCGGCTCGAATCGAATAAAAGGAGGTGTGACGATGGGATTGAGTTACGAGGACTTGATAGTCGGCACGAGCATCGAAATCGGCAAGCACACGTTCACGCATGACGAGATCGTCGAGTTTGCGCAGAAGTTCGATCCGCAGCCGTTCCACGTGGATGAAGCCGCGGCCGCCGAATCGCCGTTCCGCGGATTGGTCGCGAGTGGCTGGCATACCTGCTCCGTCATGATGGGCATGCTGGTGCGCAATGCGTTCGCGGGTTCCACGTCGATGGGCTCGCCGGGTATCGACGAAATCCGCTGGTTGAAGCCGGTGCGGGTCGGCGACACGATCACCATGATGAACGCCGTGCTCGACAAGCGTATCTCGGAGAGCAAGCCGGATCGCGGCATCGTATCGACGCAGTGGGAAGGCATCAATCAGCATGGCGAAACGGTCATCACGGTGCGCTCGAAGGGATTGTTCGGGCTGCGCAATCCTGGTGCCGCTTCATGACGGGCAGCGCGGCACCTGCCGCAACGTTCGGCAGCGCCGCCGCCTTGCGCGCGTTGGTGGGCGCCGAGCCGCTCGTTAGCGAATGGCTGGAGGTGGATCAGGCGAGCGTCGATCGGTTTGCCGAAGCGACCGGCGATCATCAGTGGATTCATGTCGACCCGGAACGGGCGCGGCGCGAGTCACCGTTCGGCGGTCCGGTAGCGCACGGTTTTCTGACGCTTTCGTTGATCCCTGCATTGCTCAGTGAGACGGTGGTGCTCGAGCAGCGCATGGGCGTCAATTACGGGTTGAACCGCGTGCGTTTTACATCCCCGGTGCCGGTCGGCTCGCGGTTGCGCGCGAAGTTCGCGGTCGAATCCGTAGCCGAAGTGGATAACAACGGCGTGCAAGTGATATGGAATGTGACGCTTGAGCGGCAGGGCAGTGAGCGGCCGGTATGCGTCGCCGAGTTCATCACGCGGCATTATTTCTAGCGTTTCGACGCATGCTTGTTAAAAAGCGCGAGCGACAGTGATGCCGGCTCGCGCTTTTTGCTAATGCATATTCAGACGCCGCGGCGCAATCAAGGTTTCGCGAAGTGCGCCGCGTCGAATGTCTGGCCGATCTCAAACTCGCGTAATCGGGGTCTCCACGCGAGCTGCCGCGCCCGCATCCATGTAACGGGCGAGTTCGAGTTTGGCGATCGCGTTGCGATGAACTTCGTCGGGACCGTCGGCGAAACGCAGTGTTCGCGCAGACGCATAGGCATACGCGAGCGGGAAGTCGTCGCAGACACCACCGCCACCGTGCGCCTGAATCGCCCAGTCGATCACCTGACACGCCATGTTCGGCGCGACGACCTTGATCATCGCGATCTCGCCGCGTGCGCCCTTGTTGCCGACGGTGTCCATCATGTAGGCCGTTTTCAGCGTGAGCAGACGCGCCTGTTCGATCATGCAGCGGGCTTCCGCGATACGCTCCTGCGTGACGCCTTGCGCGGCAACCGGCTTGCCGAACGCGACACGTTGCAGCGAGCGTTTCGACATTAATTCGAGGGCGCGTTCAGCGAGACCGATCAGACGCATGCAGTGATGAATGCGTCCCGGTCCGAGTCGGCCTTGCGCGATCTCGAAGCCACGTCCTTCACCGAGCAGCATGTTGGTGGCGGGTACGCGCACATTCTCGAGCGTGATTTCCATGTGACCGTGCGGCGCGTCGTCGTAGCCGAACACGGTGAGCGGACGGTGCACGGTGATGCCGGTGGCGTCGGCGGGAACCAGAATCATCGACTGCTGCTGATGGCGCGGCGCATCAGGATCAGTCTTGCCCATCACGATATAGATCTTGCAGCGCGGATCACCCGCGCCCGACGACCACCATTTGTGGCCGTTGATCACGTAGTAGTCGCCGTCTCGCACGATGCTGGTCTGGATATTGGTCGCATCCGACGACGCCACTTCAGGTTCGGTCATCAGAAACGCCGAGCGGATCTGGCCTTGCAGCAGCGGTTCGAGCCACTCGCGCTTGTTGTCGTCGCTGCCGTAGCGCTCGATCGTTTCCATGTTGCCGGTGTCGGGCGCGTTGCAGTTGAACACTTCGGGCGCCCAAGGTACGCGGCCCATGATTTCGCATAGCGGCGCGTATTCGAGGTTCGTCAAGCCGGCGCCGCGCACGGATTCAGGCAGAAACAGATTCCACAAGCCGGCGTCGCGCGCCTTCTGCTTGAGTTGTTCGATCAGTTCGGTGGGTAGCCACGCGTTGCCGTTCTGGCGATTGCGCGCAATCTCAGCGTAGAACGCCTGCTCGTTCGGATAGATATGCTCGTCGAAGAATGCGAGCAGTTTCTCGCGCAATGCCTGAACCTTCGGGGTGTAATCGAAATTCATGTAAGACCTCGCGGATAACGGGTAACGGACGACGTTTGTTCGGAGCGCAACCAGATGCGTGAATCGGTCGCACGACTCAATGCGTTTTGGCGTGCCACCGAGCGTACGAACCAGCGCACGACTTCGGTCAGCGCACTTTCTGCGCGTAGCGCCAGGCGAGTTCGGCCATCGGCTTCGCACGGCGGCCAGCATCGAGCGCCTGAGCGCTGGCCGCGGTGCCGTCGACGACGCGTTTCATGATCCCTTGCAGGATCGCGGCGATGCGAAACATGTTGTACGCCAGGTAGAAATTCCAGTCGCCGTGAATCTCGAAGCCGGTGCGCTGGCAATAGCGCGCGACGTACTGGCTTTCGTCGGGAATGCCCAAGGCGGCCCAATCGAGTCCCGCGATTCCCCGGAACTGCGCCGGGTCGACGTGCCACGCCATGCAGTGATAGGCGAAGTCGGCGAGTGGATCGCCGAGCGTCGACAACTCCCAGTCGAGCACGGCCAGCACGCGCGGTTCTGAAGGATGAAAGATCAGATTGTCGAGCCGGTAGTCGCCATGCACGATCGAAGCGCGCTCGCCCGTTTCGGCCGGCATATGTTGCGGAAGCCATTCGATCAGGCGCTGCATGGCGTCGATCGGTTCGGTCTCGGAGGCGATGTACTGTTTGCTCCAGCGACCGATCTGACGCGCGAAGTAATTGCCCGGCTTGCCATAATCGGCCAGACCCAGCGCCGCGACGTCGACGCTGTGCAGCGCCGCGATCACGCGGTTCATTTCGTCGTAAATGGCGGCGCGTTCGGCGGGCGTCATACCGGGCAACGACTGGTCCCACAGCACGCGGCCTTCAACGAACTCCATCACATAGAACGCGCGGCCGATCACGCTTTCGTCTTCGCACAAGGCGAGCATTTTCGCGACCGGCACATCGGTGTCGGCGAGCGCATGCATGACGCGATATTCACGTTCGACGGCGTGCGCGGACGGTAGCAACTTCGCCGCCGGCCCGGGTTTGGCGCGCATCACATACGAGCGTGACGGCGTGAGCAGCTTGAAGGTCGGATTGGACTGCCCGCCGGCGAATTGCTCCAGCGTGAGCGGTCCGGAAAATCCCTCGACATGCCGGGTCAGCCACGCGGCGAGCGCGTCGCTATCGAAGCGTTGCCGCTCGCTGACCGCGCGCGTGCCCTCGAAGTCCGAATAATCCGGCTGGTGTTCTGGTTCGCCGGTCTGTGTGGCTTGCACCATCTGTCTCCTCCAGTTCAGGTTCAGCTACGCTTGTATTGAATGAATTGCGCGTAGAGCATTTCCATCGTGGTATTGCGGACACCGCGATGAAGCGGCGAGGGCGGTGAATAGTTGATCGTGCGCAGCACCCAGTCGCGTGGCGCGGCGCCTACGTCGAGCGCGTTGATGCAGCCGGTGGCTTGCGCCAGATGCCCGAAGAACGTACGGCCACCGGCCGTGATCGCATGCGACAGGATGGCGCGATTCACGCCGCCGTGCAGGACGAGCAGCACGGTGTCCCACGATGTGTCCTCGCGCAACGCAGCGAGCGCGGGCAGCACGCGATCGAATAACTCGCCAATGGTCTCGCCGTCGAGAAAGCGCGTGCTTTCCTGCACGATGCCGTCGAACACGCCGAGAAACGCGGCCTCCATATCGTGCAGCGGAATATTGCCGAGCTTGCCGCCGCGAATCTCTTCCCAGGCGGGCTCGATTTCCAGTTCGATCTGCTGGGCGGTTTCGGCAAGGACGCGCTGTGCGGTTTCGATCGTGCGCGGCAAGCCGCTGACGATCACCCGGTCGAAAGTGATCTGCTGCGCGGCGAACTCGCGGCCCGCCGCGCTGGCCTGTTCGCGGCCGTTCTCGTTCAGGGGCACGGTCTCGGGATCGATCGCGCGGCCGGAGTCGTCGAAATAGGTGACGTCGCCGTGACGCATCAAAAAGATGCGGCGGCGTTTGGGCAGTTGATAGTCAGACATGGTCCTGTCGTTCACTCACGTTCACTTATACACCGGAGCGCGTTTTTCGAGGAACGCGGAAATCCCTTCAAGACTGTCCCGATGATGCAGCGACGCGACAAAGTTGTCGCGCTCCGCCACCAGATGATCAGGGAGCGGTTGCGCGCCGGCCGCGCCGATCAGCCCCTTGATGCGCGCGACTGAATTGGGCGAAATCTTGCCGAGTTCGTCGGCCCATGCAACCGCGGCGTCGCGCACGGCGCCGGTCCTGGCCAGTTTGTTGACGACGCCGAGTTCATGCAAACGCGTGGCGCCGATCGGTTTGCCTTCGATCAGTACCTCGGTGGCCAACTGACGCGGCAGCGCTTGTGCGAGGAACCACGAACCGCCGCCGTCGGGTGTCAGGCCGACGCGTGCATACGACATGACGAATTTGGCCGTGTCCGCGGCAACGATCAGGTCGCACGCGAGCGCGAGCGAGAATCCCGCGCCGGCGGCGGCGCCGTCCACGGCGGCGATCACCGGCTTCGACGAAAGGCGCAGCGCCGAGATCCATTCGCCGAGCAGGTCGATGCTCTGAGCTTGCACGGACGGATCTTTCGCGCGGTTTTCCAGCAGGCGGTTCAGATTGCCGCCCGCGCAGAAGAAGTTGTCGGCGCCGGTGATCACGACGGCGCGGATCGACGGATCGCGCTCCACCGAGTCGAGCGCTTCGATCCCTGCGGCGTACATGTCCGGGTGCAGCGCGTTGCGCGCGCCGGGGTTCGACAGCGTGAGAACCAGTGTCGATTCGCTTTCGGTCGGGCGCGAGGTCAGCAGTTCGGCGCTCATTGTTGTGTCTCCGTGGTGTCTGTATCGGTTGCGTCGCGTTGGGTCAGCGAAAGGCCAAGCTGGGCTCGCCGCGCGAGCCAGGGTGAAGGACGATAGCGCGGGTCGCCGAGCACACTGAACATATTGCGCAGGATCGCGAGAATGGTGGTCGAACCGAGGGCGTCGCCGAGCGCCAGCGGGCCGCGTGGGTAGCCGAGGCCGAGCGTCACGGCGAGATCGATATCGTCAGGCGTGGCGATCTGTTTTTGCGCGATGTCGCAACCGATATTGACGATAGTCGCCACCACGCGTTGCGCAACGAAGCCGGTCGAGTCGCGGATCACGGTGACGGGCACGCCGTCGGCGGCGAAGAGCGCATGCGCCGTATCACGCGCGGCGCGAGTGGTGGCGGGCGTTGTCATCAGCGTGCGGCGTTGTGCGCCGACGAGCGGAAAGAGCGCGTCGACGGCGACGACACGGCTTGCGTCGAGCGCTTCGTCGACTGCGGCTGTGGTCGCGTCGTGACCGAACGGCGTGACGACGATCAACGAGTTTGCTTCGGGCGTCGCGCCGTCGTCGCGTTTCACGCCGGCTTTCTCGATGAGTTGCACGACGGCGTCATGCGCCTGCGGATAACGCTTGCTGACCCACACGCTGGCCGGCAGTCCAGTCGGCGCGGGCGCTTCGGCAGGCACTTGCTGCTTGCCGTCTTCGTAGCGGTAAAAGCCTTCACCCGTCTTGCGGCCGATCAATCCGCCTGCGAGCCGTGTGCCGGTGATGGGCGACGGCGTGAAGCGCGGTTCTTCATAGAACTGGTGGTAGATCGACTCCATCACCGGATGCGAGACGTCCAGCGCCGTCAGGTCGAGCAACTCGAACGGCCCGAGGCGAAAACCCGCCTGCTCGCGCATGATACGGTCGATGTCGGCGAAGCTGGCCACGCCTTCACCCGCTACGCGCAAGCCCTCGGTATTCATGCCGCGGCCCGCGTGATTCACGATGAAGCCGGGCATATCTTTCGCGCGCACCGGCGTGTGCCCCATACGGCGCGCGAGTTCCATCAGCGCGTCGCCTGCGGCGGGGTCGCTGCGCAGACCGTCGATCACTTCGACGACCTTCATCAACGGCACCGGATTGAAGAAGTGATAACCGACCACGCGCGACGGATCGCTACAGCCGGCGGCAATCGCCGTGATGGACAGCGAAGACGTATTGGACGCCAGCACGCAATGGCCGCTCACCACGGTCTCGAGTTCGCGGAACAGCGCCTGCTTCACGTCGAGTTTTTCGACGATCGCCTCGACGACCAGATCGCAACCGACCAGATCGCCAATGGCCTGCGCGCCGCTGACATTCGCGAGCGCTGCAAGAGAGCGGGCCTGGTCGAGCTTGCCTTTCGCGGTCAACCTGGCGAAAGTCTCGGCGAGATAGTCGCGCGCGGCGCCGATTGCAGCAGGATTGGTGTCGTACAGACGCACGGTGAAACCGGCCAGTGCGGCAATCTGCGCGATGCCGCGGCCCATTGCTCCGGTTCCGACAATGCCGATAGTCTCGATGCTGAAATTGCGAGAGGTCATTGTGATGCTCGACTCCATGGTTATTTTAGAATAGCACGATCGTGCAATTTACTGGATGATTGATGGACGACCGCTGCTTTGACTTTGATTTCGATGAGCACGAGCGGTCGCATACAACCCGAAGGAAGGAGACACCCGATGATCAAGCTGTGCGGTTTCGCGCTCTCTAACTATTACAACAAAGTGAAGTTCGTGCTGCTCGAACACGGTATTCCGTTCGAGGAGGTGTCGGTGTTGCCGAGTCAGGATGAGACCATGCTGGAGCATTCGCCGCTCGGCAAGGTGCCTTATCTGCAGACCGAAGAGGGCGATCTGTGCGAATCGCAATGCATCGTCGAGTATCTTGCCGCGCGCTTTCCCGACAAGGTGATCTTCTCCGCTGACCCTTGGGAAGCGGCAAAGGAGCGCGAGCTGATCATGTTCGTCGACGTGCATCTCGAACTGACCGCGCGCAATCTCTACAAGGAAGCGTTCTTCGGCGGCACGGTGACCGAGGCGACTAAAGGGCGTGTCGAGAAACTTCTCCAGCATCACATTGCCGGCTTCAGGCGGATCGCGAAGTTCGGGCCGTACCTGAGCGGCGAGCGCTTCAGTGTTGCGGATACGGCGGGGTATGTGAGCTTGCCGCTGGTGGGCATGGCGACGCAGACAATCTACGGTCGCGATTTTTTGCTGGACGCCGGCGTGGACTGGAAGAGCTACGTGAAAGTGATCAACGCCCGGCCGGCCGCGCAACGCGTGACCGAAGATCGCAAGGCGTACATCGCGGCTTCGCGCCCGGTTTGACGGGCGCTGCCCGGCCTTAAGCGAACACGCGCGAGGCGCGCACGCCGAGACCATTGCGCGCGATAGCAGGGAACGGAGGTTCGTTCGCGGCGTCGCGCAGGACATGTCAGAGCCGCGCCAGCCGCTCGAGCGCTGTGGCGAGCGTGCTTTCCTGCTTGGCAAAGCAGAAGCGCACCACGCCCGATTCATGCGCCTCGTGATAGAACGCCGAGACCGGAATGGCCGCCACGCCGATTTCGCCGGTCAGCCATTGCGCGAATTCGGCTTCGGGCAGATCGCTGATCGCCGAATAGTCGACGCACTGAAAGTAAGTGCCCGTGCAAGGCAATAGCTTGAAGCGCGAATTCGCGAGGCCGGCGCGGAAGAAGTCGCGCTTCTTCTGATAGAACGCCGGCAGGTCTAGATACGGTGCAGGATCTTTCATGTAGTCGGCAAGGCCGATCTGCATCGGCGTATTGACCGTGAACACGTTGAACTGGTGCACCTTGCGGAACTCGGCGGTGAGCGCGGCGGGTGCGGCGACATAGCCGACTTTCCAGCCCGTCACATGGTAGGTCTTGCCGAAGCTCGACACCACGAAACTGCGCTGCGCCAGTTCTGGGTAGCGGGCCACGCTTTCGTGCGGCGCGCCGTCGTAGACCATGTGTTCATACACTTCGTCGGAAAGAATCAGCACGTTGGTGCCGCGCACGATCTCTGCGAGCTTGCGCATGTCCTGCTCGCGCCAGACCGTGCCGGTCGGATTGTGCGGTGTATTGATCAGCAGGAGCCGCGTTTTCGGCGTGATCGCGGCAGCGAGCTTGTCGAACGGAATGGCGTAGTCGGGCGCCTCGAGCGTGACGAAGACCGGCTTGCCGCCGGCCAGTTCGATGGACGGCAGATAGCTGTCGTAGGTCGGCTCGACCACGATCACTTCGTCGCCCGGGTGGACGGTGCAGAGAATCGCGGTGAGCAACGCCTGTGTCGCGCCCGCGGTCACGGTGATTTCGGTCGTGGCGTCGTAGCGGCGCCCGTACAGGTTTGCGATCTTGTCCGAAATGGCCTGGCGCAGCGGCGCGGCGCCCGCCATGGGCGGGTACTGGTTGTGGCCGTCGCGCATGGCGTTCGCGACCGCGTCGACAATGCGTGGATCGCAGTTGAAATCGGGAAAGCCCTGACCCAAATTTACCGCGCCTTTTTCTGCGGCGAGCGCGCTCATCACGGTGAAGATCGTCGTGCCGACATTCGGCAGGCGAGACGGAAACGTGGGACTCGTGGGCGTGTCGTGCGGTGCATTCATGGCGCTGTCCGGAGCGTGAGCAAGTGGGTTAGACAAAGGCGTCGCGTGAAATGGACGAAGCCTGATTGTAGGGAATCGCGGCGCGGTGTGCGTGCCGCGAAGTGCACGTTAGCCCACTGGCCAGGGCTGTGCGCCTGGCGGGTCATGCGGTTGCAGTCTCGCCGGTGACGCTCAGGGACGCGCCAATGGCGGCGACGAATGGCGCCGGCTGGGCGATCTGAAAGCCGAAGTCGCGTGCAATCCGTTTGGCCAGCTTCAACACCGCGCGATCTTTCGAGACCAGCCAGTCCGCCTGCGCGGCGTGCGCGAGTTCGAGAAACTTCTGGTCGTCGCGGTCTTTGCATTTGGGCAAGGGTCTCGTATCTTCCGTTTGCGCAACGGGGTCGACCCGTTGCGCGAGCCGTGCGACGACCGCTAGCGCGGCGGCCTTGTCCACGTTCCGATGCACGAACTGCGGGTAGTCAAGCACGTAGGTGAGTTCGGCGAGGCAGCGCGCGTCGATCAGCGCGGTCAGCGCACCACTTTCGAGCGCGGCCGCGATCGGCCGCGTGTGCGGGTCGTCGAACACGAGAATGTCGATCCACACATTGGAATCGAGGACGACGCGCAAAGCGCCGCGTGAGACATGGGAACCGGGCATTCGATACAATCTGGCTTTCGTCTTTGACCGCCAGGCACGGCGTGCCTGCAAGCCTCTATGATAATCGTTCTGTCGCCGGCGAAATCGCTCGACTACGAAACCCCGCCTCACGTCAAAAAGCACACGATCCCCGATTTTGTCGACGACGCGGCCGAATTGATCGGCGGATTGCGCCGCTTGTCGCCGCAGCAGATCGCCTCCTTGATGGATATTTCCGATCAGCTCGCGCACCTCAATTTCCAGCGCTACGCAGAATGGTCGCCCAAATTCGGCACGCACAACGCCAAGCAGGCGGTGCTGGCGTTCAATGGCGACGTGTACGAGGGTTTCAACGCGAAAACGTTGTCGGCGGCGGATCTCGACTACGCGCAGAATCACGTGCGCGTGTTGTCCGGCCTGTACGGATTGCTGCGCCCGCTCGATCTGCTGCAACCTTACCGGCTGGAAATGGGTACGCGTTTCGCTAACCCGCGCGGCAAGGATCTGTACGCATTCTGGGGCGAGCGGATCACGCAGGCCTTGAATGCACAGCTCAAGAAGAATGCCGCGGCGTCCCGTGTGCTGGTCAATTGCGCGTCGGGCGAATACTTCAAGTCCGTCAAGCCTAAGCTGCTCGAAGCGCCGGTCATCACGCCCGTTTTCGAGGACTGGAAGGGCGGCCGCTACAAGATCATCAGCTTCCATGCAAAACGGGCGCGCGGCCTGATGGCGCGCTATGCCGTGGAGAACCGTCTCGACAAGCCCGAGCAGTTGAAGGAATTCGACGCCGAAGGCTATGCGTTCGACGCCGAAGCGTCGAACGATTCCACTTACGTATTCCGCCGCCGCGTCGCTGAATAAGCGTTTCGCCGCGCGTACAAGCAGGGAAAAACCATCATGACGTTATCCATTACGAGCAACTTCGACGCAGGCGCGATTGAAGTGCTGTCCTGTGAAGAAGCGGGCAATATCCGTTTGCGCGTGCGGCCGGACAGCCATGCCGAGTTCGCGCAGTGGTTTTACTTCCGCTTGTCCGGCGCGGCGGGCGAGCGCTGCGTGATGACCTTCGAGAATGCGGCCGCCTGCGCTTTTGCCGAAGGCTGGCGCGATTATCAGGCGGTGGCGAGCTATGACCGGGTGAACTGGTTCCGCGTACCCACGTCGTACGACGGCCGCGTGCTGAAGATCGACCACACGCCGGACTTCGACCGCATTTACTACGCGTATTTCGAGCCGTATAGCGAGGAGCGTCATGCGGAGTTTCTGGGCGCGGTGCAGCAGATGCCGCAGGCGACGCTCACGGAATTGGGCAAGAGCGTCGAAGGTCGGCCCATTTCGCTGCTCACGCTCGGCACGCCGCAAACCGGCGACACACCCAGGAAGAAAATCTGGCTGATCGCGCGCCAGCATCCTGGTGAGACGATGGCCGAATGGTTTATCGAGGGTCTCGTGAAGCGGCTCGCCGGTTGGGGCGATTGGGCGGGCGACCCGGTGGCGCGCAAGCTCTACGATCACGCGGTCTTCTACATCGTGCCGAATATGAATCCGGACGGCAGCGTGCACGGCAATCTGCGCACCAATGCGGCCGGTGCGAATCTGAATCGCGAGTGGATGGAGCCGGATGCCGCGCGCAGTCCGGAAGTGCTGGTGGTGCGCGACGCAATTCACGCCATTGGCTGCGACCTGTTCTTCGATATCCACGGTGACGAGGCGCTGCCCTACGTGTTCGTGGCCGGCTCCGAAATGCTGCCGGGCTTCACCGAGCGGCAGCGGGAAGAACAGCACGCGTTCATCGAAGCGTTCAAGCACGCGAGCCCTGATTTCCAGGACAAGCACGGCTACGCGGCGAGCAAATATCGTGAGGACGCGCTGAAGCTGGCGTCGAAGTACATCGGCAACGAATTTGGCTGCCTTTCGCTCACGCTGGAGATGCCGTTCAAGGACAACGCGAATCTGCCTGACGAACGGGTGGGCTGGAACGGCGAGCGTAGCGCGTCGCTCGGCGCCTCGATGCTTCAGGCGATCCTGCGGCACGTGGAGACCTTTGCTTAAAGCGAACTCGGCATAGAAAAACGAGGCACGCACTTCACGGTGTGTGCCTCGTTTTCATTGGGGCGGCTGCTTGACTCTCGGCCGGTAACTCGCGGCCGGCGGACCGATGCCGCAAGCTCGAACCGCTACTGAGTTTTCTTCTTCGCCGGTGTCTTCTTCGCGGTTGCTTTGTTCGAGTTCGTTCTCGACGACTTGCCCGAGTTCGGTTTGGAAGACTTCGTGGTCGCTTTCTTCGTGGTTTTGCCGCTCGCCGAGTGCTTGCCTTTGGCGCTCTTATGCTTGCCCGACGCCGCTCGCGATCCCGAGGGTTCCGAGGCGCGCGCACGGGCCGGTGGCACCGGATCGTTCCAGCTGAACGCCAGCATCTGCGCACCGACATAGCCGCAGCGGAACTTCAGATCGGCGGGGTCGCCTTCGCCGCTTTGGCGCACGCCGAGCCCTTCGACGGTGACGATGTTGTCTACCTTGACGCGCTGCTTGCCCTCGTCGAACGAATCGTTCCACGGCGTGACCGACGCATGCGCGCTATCGAACGAGCTAGGTGGAAATTCGACATGGTCGAAGGCAGTTGACGTGCTGGCGACAAAGTTGCCATGAGCAGCGCAGTCCGCAACGAGCGGGTCTGCGTGCATTTCATTGACAAATCTATTGACGAGATCGTTGTGCTGTTCGAGTTGGTCGGCGAGCGCGGAAGTGGAACAGATGAGCGAGAGACTCGCCGCATATGTTGCCAACCGGCCGACCAACCGCAGCATTCTGCGCGGTACGTTGGTGCGATCCATCTAGTTGTTAGAGGCTAATGAGACAAGAGGCACGTAAGATGCCCCGCGAGAGGGTGGAGTTCAATCCTGGCACAAAATATTTTGTCCTGTCGTGGTGCGCCGGCACGAGCGGTTCGATGTAGCCGAGGTGCCCATTGCCGCAGCTGCACATTCAATGGTCGTGCGAGTGTCAGGTGCGCGGTCCGCCCAATCGATATCTGCGTACGTCATAAGTGGTGACCCACGCAGGACGATAGACCGCGATCAATGCCGTCGACATGCCGGTGAACCAGGCTTCCCCTGTGGCAAGTAGAAGCACGCTGAGCGCGTAGCCTGCGGGGATCACGGTCATGGAGCCGTCGGCGAGCGCGATATGCACGCCGAGAGCCGCGGCCGCCGTAAGCGACACGGCAATGGCCGGCGACACAAACCCCTGGCCAAAGATGAACATGAAGAGATTGCGCGGCAACCACGCAATGCTGATGCGTTGGACCAGAGTAGAAATGCCGACTGGCAATGCACCATAGACGAGGAAGGTCAGCGCGATACCCTGCCAGGGAGCATCGAAGACGACGGCGGCCAGACCCGTGACCACCGCCATGGCGATCAGCGCCAGCGCCCAGTCGAACAACGTGACGACTAGCGTGGCGCCGAGCAGATGCATGACGGTGCCGTCGTCGAGCCATGCGTTGGTGGCCCACAGCACCGACACTGCGACGATGATCGCAAGCCAGACATGCTGCAGGGTGCCGTCTTGAAGTCGTTTGAAAGGATTTTTCCACAGCGCGAGCGCGACCACTATCGCAGTGACGATCCAGCCACCGACAGCGACCCAGAACGGAAGCGGTGTGTAGAGGAAACCCATGTGTCTCATATTACTCGTTGGACGAGAAAAGGTGTGAGCGGATTCCATGCCAGCAGGCGCAAACGCTGTTAGAAAGTAGCCGCCCGAATGCTGACGCGTGCCCCGGCGACGCTCACGCAGGGCTTGGCGCAAGTGGGTCCGTTGCCGGTCCGGCGGGCGGCGCGTCGCCGTACTGTGCGCCCGGTTCGGCTGCCATCGGCAGCAGGGCGGCCGTGTCGTTAGCAGGCAACGGATAGTGGAAGCGCCGTCGCGTGCGGCGACGCAAAGGCACCACGCCGGCTTGCCCCATGATCGGGCGAACCGGGCCGTCGGCATCATTGCGCAGTACTTGCAGATGGTTCGATAGCCAGCCGTTGTAAAGCGCGACCGCGGCAGCGCGATTCGGCGCCCCGAGTTGCTGGAATATGCTGGTCAGATGGATCTTGACGGTGCCTTCGCTAATGCCGAGGGTGCGCGCGATCATCTTGTTGGTGCTGCCCATGTGAACGCAGCGCATGATTTGCTGCTGGCGGGGTGATAGCCCGTTGGCCAGTTTGGCGCGGCGCGGTGGAGGGCTCTTTTCGTCGAACGGCCGGATGGCGGTATCCGGTGGCAGCGGAGGATCGAGCGCCAGCGCGCCGGGCGGCACGTAGTGACCGCCCAGCAGCACCATTTCAAATGCGCGCACGATCAGACAAGGATCGGTGTCGCGCGGCACGACGCCAAGCACGCCCTCGTCCATGAGGTCCCGCACGGCGACCGGCGAGATCTGGTCCGTCAGCACTGCAATGCGCAGATCGGGGTAATGGCTGAGCAGATGGCGCGTATCGGCGATCGACATCCAGTCCTGCCAATCGATGACGAGCAGGTCGGGCCGCTGACGTTTGAGCGTGCGTTCGACCTGACGCCAATCCTGGGCTTCGTTAAAACGCGCCAGCCGGTCAATTTGCCGCAGAAGTGCTTTGAGTCCATCACGTCGTTCCGCGTCTGAGTTGAGTATCGAGAATC
This sequence comes from Paraburkholderia sp. RL17-381-BIF-C, assembly GCF_046026435.1. Lineage (NCBI taxonomy): Bacteria > Pseudomonadati > Pseudomonadota > Betaproteobacteria > Burkholderiales > Burkholderiaceae > Paraburkholderia > Paraburkholderia sp. RL17-381-BIF-C. The sequence continues at coordinate 185,769 of NZ_JARESX010000005.1, forward strand.
GCATGCATGTCTCCAGATGAATCGGGCGAAGTGGCGCGATGCAGACGCGCGGCTAGTGAGAGCCGGATGCGTTGCGATGCGTCGCCGTTCCTATGATGACAAATTCCCTTCAATTTGACGGCCTGTCCAAAAGGCATAAGAGGAATGACGTAAGAACGTAGAGGCACAAAAAAGCCCCGCGCTCGGCGGGGCTTTGTCATGTCGTATGCGGCGCCCGAAATGCGCCTGCGACCATGTTCAATGGAAGTGCGGCTGCGCGGGCTCCGCGTCCTCCGGCATTTCGGCATGGACGATTTCGCCGAGCGGGTCGGCATAGAGCGGCACGCCGCAATCGTCGCAATATTCCGGCTCGAAGCGGCCGGCGTGCCGGCGCACCTCGGTCACACCGGTCTCCTTGAGCAGCGCGACGATTTCCTCGAGCGGGTCGTCCGACGCGGCGGTTTCCTGCGGCTCTTCGTCGATGCCCGGCTCGCCGTTCTCACGGCCGTAAAGCGGCCACACGACGCCATAGATCACGTCATTGCTGCCCCGGCGCGTGAAGCCGACGCGGTATTCGTCGATGCGGCGTTCGCCGAAGCCCGCGACGACCGCGCGCAATTCCTGAGGCGCAGCACCGATCGTGTCGAACAGATAGCGCACGGCGGTGCGCACGGTGTGAGGGCGCACGCTCTCGTCGGCATCGCGGCAGGCAGAGTAATAGGCGTCCGGCAACAGGCACTCGAATTCGCAGCCGGGCAGCACCAGCGACAAATTGGCGCCGCCTTGCGTAGCCCATTGTTCGAGGCATTGCCCGCGCTCGATCCGGCTGCCGTGCTCTTCTTCCTGCCAGCGGAACGTCGGCTCGCCCACCGGGGCCGCGACCACGGCCAGCAGGAAGCGCGGGTCGGCCAGAATCGGCGAAGTTTCCGGCAACTCGCCGAAATTCAGTTTGACGTTGCCGCCGGTCATGGCCGCCTGAGCGAGCTGCTGGGCAATGCGCCAGGTTTCGACATGATGACGCGGCAGCTGATCGATGCTGTAAAGGAAAGGCGCCATGGCGACCCGCGTATTCGCTGCGAGCACGTGCGCTTGCAGGTGCGCGCGCAGGGCGTCGGCGGCGTCGGCCTTGAGCGGGCCGGACGGAATCATGTAGCGGGTCCAGGCGAGCACGGGCGCGGCGATCAGCAGCGCCTCATGAGGCACGCCTTCGTGTTCGATGATGAACGACTCGCTGTGCGTTTCCGCCATGTCGGCGAGCGCGCCGTAGGCGTCGGGATGATTTTGCTGCAGATGATCGAGCGCGGCGTCCAGCGTAGTCTGGTTGGCGTTGCGAACGATCTTGGCGAGCAGCGCGTCGAGTTTCGCTTCCCAGAAGCGGTCCTCGGTGCGGCTGCCCGACGCGAAAAGCGCGAGCGAAAGACCGACCAGCTTGTCGGCATCGGGTGGGAGACGTTTGGCGATTCGCGAGCGCATAAATCCGGAAATTGGGGTGTACAACCTTATATTCTAGTCTTTTCTATGCCGCCATATTATTTGGTCCGCAATGCCGGATGAATTGGGACGTTTCCGCGCGAAAAATCAGCCTGTCGAGCGCGCCTTCGAGACCGTTGCGCAGCGGCTTGGCCCGATGATATAAGACGCCCCCGGACGCGTGGCTCGCTTCTATACTGAGCGCTTTCAGCGAACGCCTGACAAAAGTATGTCCATTCGTCGCCGGGGATTGGCGCAACAGGAGATTCATCATGAAATCGGACCAACTGATCGAACGGCTTGCCGCTGTGTTCGCGCTGATTATCCTGGTGGGCGGATCGCTGCTGGTGCTGGCGCCTTTCACGACCGCGCTACTATGGGGCGCCATTCTCAGCTATAGCTCCTGGGGCTTGTACCGGAGGCTGACCGCGGCCGTCGGCGGGCGGCGCAAGTGGGCCGCCACGTTGATCGTGTTGATCATTCTGATTGTGGTGCTTGGACCGTTCGTCTATGCGGGCTTTGCTTTCGGGGCGCACGTACACGATATCGTCGCGCTGGTTCAGCGGCTCTTTGAAGCCGGCTTGCCGGATTTGCCGCCGTGGGTTGCCCGGATTCCGCTGGTGGGTTCCAGCATCGAGGCATTCTGGGAGCGTGTCACAAGCAATAATTCCGAACTGATCGCGCAATTGCGTACGCTCGCTGCACCCGCGGGCAAGTGGATTCTGGCGGCTGCAATTGCGGTTACGCATGGCCTCGGTCTGTTGGCGTTGAGCATCGTGCTCGCTTTCTTCTTTTATACGGGGGGAGAGGGCGCAGCGGCCTGGCTGAACGCCGGCATGCGGCGTATTGCCGGCGAGCGCGCCGACTATCTGCTGGCACTTGCTGGCAGCACGGTGAAGGGCGTGGTCTATGGGATTCTCGGCACGGCCCTCGTGCAGGGGATTCTGGCGGGATTCGGATGCTGGATCGCCGGCGTGCCTGCGCCGGCGCTACTCGGGCTGGCGACGTTCTTTCTGTCGGTGATACCGGGTGGGCCGGTGGTTGTCTGGTTGCCAGCGGCGATCTGGCTGTACCACGGCGGCGCGACTGGCTGGGCGATCTTTCTTGTGGTGTGGGGGGTGCTGGTCGTCGGCATGTCAGACAACGTCATCAAGCCGATCCTGATCGGGAAGAATAGCGATATGCCTTTGATTCTGGTGATGCTGGGCATCCTGGGCGGTGCATTCGCTTTTGGCTTCCTCGGCGTTTTCATCGGCCCGACTTTGCTGGCGGTCGCGTACACCGTGCTCCACGATTGGACCATTGGCGCACCCGCTGCGCGCGCTTTGGCGCCCGATATGAAAGTGCCTGTCGTCGATGAGCCGAGCCGCATAAAAAAGGCGCCTTGAATAAATTTCAGATAATGCTTGCAAGGCGCTGGCCGTCTCGCTAGAATCTCGCTCTTTCGTGCTTCGGACAACGGGGCGCGGGAGGCGGGAGAGCCAGCAGTGGCAAGGCTTTCAGCGGAGTGGGCGGGTTGG